>NZ_JBSGFR010000004.1:64070-271249 GCF_053603475.1 Actinoplanes sp. NPDC004185
TCCGGGCTCCGGGCTCCGGGCTCCGGGCTCCGGGCTCCGGGCTCCGGGCTCCGGGCTCCGGGCTCCGGGCTCCGGGCTCCGGGCTCCGGGCTCCGGGCTCCGGCAATTGTGACAGTGCCTCTGTTTCACGTGGAACTGACGACTGCTTGCCGTCGGTCGCTTGGGCGGCCTCTGACTGCCCAGCCTTTAAGACACCGACCCGGGCTCAACGTCACGGCAGCCATGGCTCCTCCACGGAAGTCAGCCGAGATACGAACTCAAGCTCGACCTGAGACGTGACCCCAGGGCTGCGCGTGAAACGAACGCCACAGCGGGGGAGCGACATCGTTGAGATTTGGGTGGCCGGCGTCAGTGGCGTTGCCCTAGTCCTCAATACCAACACCGAAAGCTGTTGGCGCGACAACAGCACAGAGCACGGGTGGCCCGGAGTCGGATTAGCCCCGCCGCGCGAGAATCCAGGCATTGCCGCACAGTTTCACGTGAAACCTGGCGCTGCGGCTGCTCTGTTCTGCAGCTCCAGCTCGGAGCCCTCTGTCGACTGGAGCAGGCAAGGCGAGCCGTCGCCATTTGGCCGAGCCGCCCTTCGGCATAGCCCAGTCATTCGCCAGACGGGTGCCCAGCCTTGCCCGACAGCCGCCACGAGAGACGGAGCAATGACGGTCCTCCTGGCGTTCCGTGGCAATCTCATCACCGCGCTCGAGCCGCTCGGCTCTCAGCGATGCACAGCCTCCCAATGCGGTCCGACGGCTGGCATCCTGACCGCAATTGGCTAACCCGAGCGGTATGGATTGTTGGGCAAGCATCTCCGCGGTTCTCAAAGTTCTACCGACTTCATCAGCTCGTCGGCCAGACCGGTCCCTGGCTCACTCGAGTCCCGTTGGCCAGGACACCTGGCCCACCACAGATTGGTGCTTGAACAATCGCATGCCAGTCCGAAGCTGAACCGGCGCCCCACGACTACTCACCGGGGTTGAAGATCTGACTCGAGGTCGCGAGCGGGAACTGCCTCGCGTCGAAGCGCCTTAGCCTGTTTCACGTGAAACTAGCCAAGGCCCCATCCGCTCGCGCATCATCAACCCGCTTCTGCCGAAAGCCAGCGGAGTTGGCCTCGTCAGCAACCAACCCTCGCTTGGATCAAGAGGATGCCTTCATAGCTCACCCCGTCTCATCCCCAATCCTTCAAGGGCGTCGACTCTGCCGGGGCGGACTACGGCTGTCAGAACTGAAGTCGCTTCCGGCAGCCATTTCGGATCACGCCCAGCGCCTTCCTTCTCTAAAGATGCGCGACCCGGCATTGCTCATGGCGGGTCCTCGCTAGAGACCGGGCTTCCTCGCTGCGCGGACGACCCGAGTCGATCACGCTCCCTCAGGTCCACAATATTTGACGAAGTTAGACCCGCGAGCACTCTGTCTCTACGCCCTTCATTCCAGCGGCTCATCGACGCGATCACCTCAGACCCCAGCCACAGCACGACGTTCCGAGGGAAAGCTGCATCTCAGCACGGAGCCTGCGATCACAGGAGCACGTCGAAAGTTGGGCAGCGAGAGGGGCTGTCCGACCCACCGGCCGCGCCCCCGGAAACAGACGAAGGCGATGAACGGTCGCCAGCGCACCGACACCGAAGTTGAGCACCAGTGACTGTCGTGCTCAGCAGCCGGCATGGACTCGGGTCAAACCGCGGCCCGAGCCACGGCGCAACAGTTGTCCTCAAGCGCACGGAGGACCGGACCGAGACCAAGGTCCTGGCAAACAACGACGGCACCACACGGCCCAACTCGCTACACCTCGGCGAGCAGTCCGCACCTCGCTCGGCACAACCACCCGACCGGCGGCGAGGATCGATCCGCTCAAGCGATCCGAAGGGGAAAGACTTTCGCCGACACCTCCTGGACTTCCATGCGACGTCGCGGTTGGCCGAAATGGCCCTTGGGGCGACCGAGCCACACAGAGCTGCGGCACTCGAACATCGCCCGGCGTCCTTCGGAGGTGCTGAGCCGACAAGCCTGCGGCATTCCAAACATGAGCTGAAATCATGATCAGAGCCGAACGAGACGCCTGATCGAGACGGAGCCGCGAACCGGGGCGAATTGGGCGTCAGATTTCGCCCATCTCGAAGATCCACCCCAACCAAAAACCTCAGGAGAATGGCTCTGACAGAACCGATTCGTCCCTCCACGGCGGCTCCGAAGTCACCCTTAGTAACGAGTACGCTCCACCGAAGCCAGGACATGAAGAAGGCACGTGATCCGCCGAATCACGTGCCTTGCATTCCACAACCCCACAACCGCCACCCAGCCGTGGCGGCGAACGATCAGTCAGACTCGGCGCCTTCTTCTTCCACGCCGATCATCCCCACGATCCGCTCCAGGTCGTCAACCGTCGCGAACTCGATAGTGATCTTGCCCTTGTTCCGGCCGATGTCGACCTTGACCCGCGTATCGAACCGGTCTGACAGCCGGTCAGCCAGATCGTTCAGCGCCGGCGCGTGCACCTTCGCCCGACGCGTCGGCGCCGACTTCTTCACCGGCCCGTCCGCGATCGCCAGCGACACGAGCTCCTCGGTCGCGCGAACCGAAAGCCCTTCCGCCACGATCCGAAGCGCCAACTGCTCCTGCGCGTCGGAGTCCTCGAGCCCGAGCAATGCCCGAGCGTGCCCCGCGGACAGCACTCCAGCCGCGACCCGTCGCTGCACCGGCGCCGGCAGGTTCAACAGCCTTATGGTGTTCGATATCTGCGGGCGGCTCCGGCCGATTCGCCGAGCCAGCTCCTCGTGCGTGGCGCCGAACTCCTCGAGCAGCTGCTGGTACGCAGCCGCCTCTTCGAGCGGGTTCAGGTTGGCCCGGTGGATGTTCTCCAGCAGCGCATCCCGCAGCATCGCATCATCGCGAGTGTCGCGGATGATCGCGGGGATCGTCTCCTTGCCGACGGCCTGGGCGGCACGCCAGCGCCGTTCACCCATGACCAGTTCGTACCGGCCGCCGCCGACGTCCCGGACCACGATCGGCTGGAGGAAGCCGACCTCCTGGATGGAGGTCTTCAGCTCCTCGAGCGCTTCCTCATCGAAGACGTGCCGCGGCTGCTTCGCGTTCGGCTCGATCGCAGTGACCGGCAGCTCCGCAAAGCGAGCGCCGGGCACCGGAGCGAGACCACTGTCGTCCTCGGCTACCGGCGCCGACGCGGGCGGCTCAGCCGGCGCAGTGAACTGCGGCGGCGCAGTCGCCTCAGCAGCAGGCGGCGCCGAAGCCGGGGCTGAGGTAGGCGCCGGTGTCGGATCCGGAACAGCAGCCGGGGGAGGCGGCGGCGGCTCCTCGGTCGTCGTCGTGCCACCGGCCGCCGGGGGAGCGGTGGGAATCAATGCGCCGAGGCCACGCCCCAGGCCGCCCCGTGGACGGTTCTTCATGCCGCGCCTCCCGTGTTGACCCCGCGCATCGCGATTTCCAGAGCTGCCTCGAAGTAGCTCGTGGCGCCCCGCGAACCCGGATCGTAGGTCATCACGGACTGGCCGTAGCTCGGAGCCTCCGACACGCGGACGTTGCGCGGAATCACGGCCTCGAGCACCTTCGAGCCGAAGTGGTTCCGCACGTCCTGCTCAACCGCGTCCGCCAGGCGGGTCCGGCGGTCGTACATCGTCAGCAGGATGGTGGAGACGTCGAGAGTCGGGTTGAGGTGCTGACGCACCAGGTTGATGTTGTTGATGAGCTGGTTCAGGCCCTCCAGCGCGTAGTACTCGCACTGGATCGGGATGAGCACTTCCTGCGCCGCGCAGAGCGCGTTGACCGTCAGCAGGCCAAGCGATGGCGGGCAGTCGATGAAGACGTAGTCGAACTTCTCCGGGTGCCCGGCGATCGCGCGCTGCAGCCGCGACTCACGCGCCACCACCGACACGAGCTCGATCTCGGCGCCGGCCAGGTCGATGGTGGCCGGGACGCAGTACAGGTTCGGGATGCCCTCGACCGGCTGCGCCACCTCAGCGAGCGGCACGTTGTCGATCAGGCAGTCGTAGACGTCGGGCACGCCGGCGTGGTGGGGGACGTTCAGGCCGGTGGATGCGTTGCCCTGCGGGTCGAGGTCGACTACCAGTACGCGGTTGCCGTGCAGGGCCAGCGCCACCGCGAGGTTCACCGTCGTGGTCGTCTTGCCGACGCCGCCCTTCTGGTTCGCGACGCAGAGCACCCGCGGATGGTCGGGGCGCGGCATGTGGATCTCGCCGCTCGGGTTGAGGATCTGCACAGCTCGCAACGCTTCCATGGCGAGGGGCGGATCGTCCTCATCCCGGTCCGGCGTTTCACGTGAAACATGCTCGTCTGCCGCCGCGCCGTCCGCGGACGGCTGCGTCGCCACGGCCGTCGGCGCGGCCGGTGCCGCAGAGACAGGAGCCGACGACGGTACGGTCGCAGAACCGGAAACCGGCGCCGACGAAGGCCCCGACCGTGGCGCCGGAGCAGGGCGTCGAGGCTCCGACGCGCTGACCTCGGGCTCCGTCACCGGGGTGCCGTACACCTGCCCGCCGTTCCCCGTACGTGGTTGCGGCACGCCTTGCTCCCCACTGTCGAAGCTCACACTCAAGCTTCCGCTTCGATCCGAGCCGGCGTGTGGATCGGTTTCACGTGAAACACGGTCCCAGCCTGGGGCACCGTCCGGGCCCCTGCCATACTCATGCACCGTTTTGTCCCTGCCTGCTTGGATTGGGTCGGCACCGCGAGCGTGCGGTCCGGCAGGAAGCGGCGGGGCGTCTGACACTCCCACCGTCCGGTCCACACTATCGACGCGCGGCCAGCCTACGGCCGCCGGGCGAGCGTCGCCACGGTTGTCCGCCTGATGAGTTGATCCCAACAGCCCATCGGACGCCTCGAAGACCATGAATCCGGGCACCAACCGCATCTTCACCCTGTCGCCGGCGGTCCCAGCACCATTCTCGTCCAGTCCGGATACCTCTATTACATCGCGTCCCGCCCCGAACTGTGGTCCCCCAAGCGAGCGCACATAGTCCGCCGACGGTCCGGCGTGGGGCTCATCCAGAGCGCTCCCGTCAGCATGGGATAGGTCGCGGAGGACCGCCGCCGGGTCCTTCCCACCTCCTACGCCCGGCAAGATGCACACGGGATCGGGCGGCATGCTGATCGGGTTGGTCGACAAGGTCGGGGGCGTTAAAGAGGCACCCTCCGAGGAGGTACGACCTGTTGAGGATTCTCCGGGCGGAGAAGCAACGCCTAGATCAGAGGAAGAGCCCGGAGGCGCCGAGGAGTAGCCAGGGCGAGAAGTGCTCGCTCCAGAAGGAAGATGGGAAGTGCCCGCGTCCGCAGTCGAGTGAGCGACTCGACGACCACCCGGTGATCCTCCGGCGTACCGATCGGACACGAACGCGTCACCGGACCCGACGGCGTCGCCGGACCCGACGGCGTCACCCCTCGAGGAGCCGCCGGTCGAGGCAGTATCAGTCCCCGAGCCAAGACGAGAGGCGCCAACCGCCGAAGCCGAGCCACGACCAGAGCCCGCCGAGGCGACGCCGCCCGGGAGTGGACCAGCAGCAGAACCAACGCCCGGCCCACCAGAACCATCAGTAGGGGAACCAGCAACAGGCCGGCCCGTATCCGGGCCTCGCTGGGGTCGTGGGAGCTTTCCCGTTCGTTTCCGCACGCCCCGCCTGGCCATCTATCCCCTCCGCGATCTCCTTTTCCCGGAGCCGCGCCCACCGGCGGAGCGGCCCGGGTCGGCCGTCCTTCCGGACGGCCTCGGCCTTGGTGCCACGACGGCCCGCTCCCGCACGATCTCGACGACCGTGGTCGGCGGATCGATCAGTCCGGCTCCGCAGAGCCGGACGACCGGGTCGCCACCACCGAGCCGGCTGATCGCCTGGTGGTGTTCTGCCACCTCCTCGGCGGCCGAGGCGCCTTTGAGCGCCAGGAGCCGGCCGCCGACGGCGGCGAGGGGCAGGCACCAACCGGCGAGCCGGTCCAGTGGCGCGACCGCGCGTGCGGTGACGATGTCGGCGGCGGCGGGGGGCCCACCGGCGACGTCCTCAGCGCGGCCCCGGACGACTGTGACAGTCGGGTCGAGGCCGAGAGCGGTCACCGCTTCGGACAGGAAAGCGGTTCGTCGTGCCAGTGGCTCGACCAGCGTGATCGTGAGATCCGGCCTAGCCACTGCCAGCACGATACCGGGCAAACCGGCACCAGACCCGACGTCGGTTACTGAAGCACCTAACGGGATCATCTCGGACATAACGGCACAGTTGATCAGGTGCCGTTCCCAGACCCGCGGGGCCTCGCGCGGGCCGATCAGGCCCCGGACAACGCCGTCGGTGATGAGCAGCTCCGCATACCGCGTGGCCAGAGCGAGCCGGTCGCCGAAGGCGCTCTCGGCCGCCGCCGCGAAAGCAGGCGGAACGTCAGGAGAAGGGGAGACAGGCGCGGACGACGACGGCCCGGGCACCACAGCGCCCGGGCCGTCGTCACCCGCGCCGAAGCGTGGGTCGGTCATGTCAGCTCAGTCAGCCGGACGGACCACGATGCGGCGGCTGGGCTCGACGCCCTCCGACTCGCTCTGCACGCCGGGGATCGCGTTGACCACGTCGTGCACGCACTTGCGCTCGAAGGCCGACATCGGCTCCAGGCGTACGGGATCGCCGTGCTCTTTGACCTTTTCGACCGCGTTGCGGGCGACCGCCGTCAGTTCCTTGCGCCGGGTCGCCCGGTAGCCGCCGATGTCCAGCAGCAGCCGGCTCGGCGAGCCGGTGGCCCGGAAGATCGCCAGGCGGGTGAGCTCCTGGAGCGCCTCCAGCGTCGCGCCGCGCTGGCCCACGAGCGGTTGCAGCCGGCCGCCGACGACCTCGACCATCGGGCGGCCCGCCGACACGAGCTCGTCGATGTCACCGTCGTAATCGAGGATGTCGAGCAGGCCCTCCACGTAGTCGGCGGCGATCTCGCTCTGCCGGAACAGGTCGGAGTCCGAGGTGACGGTCTCCGACTTCTTGGTCTCCTCGGTACCGGCGGACTCCGCGGCAGTGGCGGAAGCGGTCTCCTCGGTGGACTGCTCTGCGCTGGGAGTGCTGGTGTCGGTCACGGTCTCATCTCCGTACTCACTCGGGCCGGACCTGCTCGGTCCGCTGTTTCCCGCGCCGGTGCCGCCTGGGAACGATCAGGTCGGCGCCGGCGCGAGGAGGTCTTTGTCGCCGCCCCGGCAGGGCCGCGCGCGGCCCGGGCGTGGCCCGGACCGCAGCTGCGTCATCCCTGTGGTTTGTTCGCGGGTCGCGCGCCCTTCTTGGGGTTCACCGGCTTGGCGCCGGGCTTCGGCGCGAGGGCCTTGGTGTCCACGACCGGGGTGCTCGGCTCCGGCTGGGCGGCCGGCTTGCGGCCGAACAGTCCACCGGTACGGCCGTTCTGCACCGGGTTCTGCGGGCCCTTGGCGCCGGCCTTGGCGCTGGTGGCACCGGCCGGACGGGCCGACGACGCGGTGGTCTTGGCGTTCGACATCTGCGGCGGCGGGAACTTGCGGAGCACCCACTGCTGCTGGGCCAGGCTGAACAGGTTGTTCGTGACCCAGTAGATGACCACGCCGATGGGGAACAGCGAGCCGGAGACGAGCAGCGACAGCGGGATGCCGTACAGCATCAGGCGCTGGATCATCTTCTGCTGCGGGTCCTCGGCCCAGCCGGTCTTGAGGATCATCTGGCGGCTGGTGAGGTACGTCGTCGCCATCATGGTGAGGACCAGGATGGCGGCGATGACCTTGACCACGGTGCCGTTCGACGCGCCGAGCCGGGCCAGGTCGGCCGCGGACGAGCCGAACTGGGCCGGGAGCGGCGCGGTGAACAGCGCCGAGTGGGTCGCCTCACGGAACTGCTCGGCGGTCCAGCCGTACAGGGTGGGGTTGGCGTTGTCCGGGTTGAGCCGGCGCAGCACGTGGAACAGGCCCAGGAAGACGGGGATCTGCAGGAACATCGGGAGGCAACCCATGAGCGGGTTGGCCTTCTCGACCTTGTACAGCTCCATCATTTCTTTCTGGAGCGTCTCCCGGTCGCCCTTGTGCTTCTCCTGCAGCTGCTTGACCTTGGGCTGCAGCGCCTGCATGGCGCGCTGGGACTTGATCTGCTTGACGAAGACGGGGAAGAGGATCACCCGCAGCGTCACGACCAGGAAGACGATCGACAGGATCCAGGACCAGTTGGTGCCCAGCACCCTGCCGTCGGAGACGCCGATCGCGTCCCAGAGGTCATGCCAGCGAAGAAGGATCCACGAGATCGCGATGTAGATCCAGTCGAGACTCAATTCATGCTCCAGTCACATCAGCAGGACGGTGACGGATCGGGTCAGGCACCGGATCGAACCCGCCAGGGTGGAAGGGGTGGCAGCGCGCCAGCCGCCAGATCGCCAGGGCGGTCCCTCGGGAAGCGCCGTGCACCGCGAGCGCCTCCTGGGCGTACGCGCTGCACGAGGGGTAGAACCGACAGCGGGCCGGCAGTGCCGGGCTCAGGTAACGACGGTACGCGACGATCCCCCACGTCAGCACCCGGGCGACCGGCCCGCGTGGCGTGCTCATCGCCGCCGCCGGCTCGACCGGGCCGCGGCCAGGGCGGCATCGAGGTCGGTCCCCAGCGTTTCGAAGGACGCCGACGCCGAGGCGGGCAGTGCGCGAACCACCAGCAAAGTGCCGTCCGGGAGATCGGCGAGGCGGGGCCGCACCAGGTGCCGCAGCCGCCGACGGACCTTGTTACGGGTCACCGCGTTGCCCACGGACTTGGACACGACAAAGCCGGCGCGCGCCGTGGAGGCTTGCGCCGGCTCATCGATAAGAAGGTGGACGACCACCGTGCTGCGCCCGGCCCTGCGCCCACCGCGAACCGCTGCGGCGAAGTCAGTGCTGCGCCTCAGTCGTTGCGCCGCGGCCAGCACGACTACCTGGACATCCGGCCGGACCAGCGTCGGCTCAGGCCGACAGCTTGTCGCGGCCCTTGGCGCGGCGGGTGGAGAGGATGGCGCGGCCGGCACGGGTACGCATGCGCAGCCGGAAACCGTGGGTCTTCGCGCGACGGCGGTTGTTCGGCTGGTAAGTGCGCTTGCTCACGTCAAAACTCCGTCTTCGTAGGGCACCCACGCGACCGTAGGCGTCCAGGGGGCATCAAAGCTGCAAGACGCCACTTTAGCAGAGCGCGGCGGAGCAACCGCCCGACCCTACGCAGCACCCCCGGGGTGGTCAACCATCGTGCGGTCGGCACGCCGACAGATCACTTCCCCGTACGGTGCTTCGTCACGCACGCTGGTCCGTCTGCGCACGGAGTGAATCTTTTCGTGCCAGGTCTGCCCCGGGGTGGGTACCGGCGGTTGATGCGGGTGCCGCCGCGCTGTTAGCGTGCCCGTTTGCTGGTCTGCACCGCTGACGCGTCGAGTCGGCCAAAACCGGACGAGCCGGTTAATCGTTCGCCAGGTGAGCCTGTTTTCCCGCGCGCCAGCACAGGCTCCGGGGGAGTCCGCCGACCAACCGGCCGGGGAGCGACCGCCGACGAGTGCACAGGTTGTGGATAACCTGTGGACAGCCGGTGGCGCCGTACATGTTCAGCACGTTGGATGTGCTGGGTTGGGGGTAGCCGGTCCGTGGCCCGTACGGGTGACGACTGGCAAGGGCGGCGGAAGCCGGACAAGGCCACCGGGAGACCGGTGGCGATGGGGGTGGCGCGGCGGTGGCCGATACGGTCGACCTTGGCGGGGTGTGGACCGCTGCGACGGACGAGCTGGCGGACGAGATCGCGTCCGCTCAGCAGCGTGCGTACCTGCGGCTCACCCGGCTGCGCGCCATAGTCGAGGACACCGCGCTGCTGTCCGTGCCGGACACGTACACCCGGGATGTGATCGAGTCGCGGCTGCGGCTGGCGATCACCGAGGCCCTGTCGCGCCGGCTCGGCCGGCCGATCCAGGTGGCCGTGACGGTCCGCCCGCCCGAGGACGGCACCGGCCGCCCGGGCACGGTCTACGGCACGCCGCCTCCCGAGCCGCCGACCCAGCCGCCCGCCCACTACGCGGACCAGCAGCAGCACTACGCCGAACAGCAGCCGCCGCGCTACGCGGAGCAGCAGCCGCCGGCCTACCCGGACCGCTATCCACAGCCCCCGTCCTTCGGTCACCAGGACAACTACGATCAGGGCTACGAGAAGTCGTACGAGCAGAGCTACGAATCGGCCGACGGACCGACCGGTTCCGCCCAGGCGCCGTTCCCGCGCGCCGTCCCGTCAGCCCGCGACTCCCGGGACGGCCAGGACGCCCTGTTCGCCGCGCCGCTCCCGATGCCGGTGCGCCCGGCGGAAGGCCCGAAGACAGCCGCCGAGGACCAGCAGGAGAAGCAGGCCCAGGCCCAGACCCGTACGGAAGCAGAGCCGCAGCGTCGCGAGGCCCCGCGCCAGATGCCGCACTTCGCCGAGACGCCGAACGAATCGACCGGCCGCCGGATCGCCACCGACCCGGCCCAGCTGCGCGACAACCAGCGCCGCCCGGACGAGCGCCCGACCATGCACAGCCAGGACCGCCGCGACGACACCCTGCAGATAAGGCACGGCGGCGACAACGGCCCGGGCCGCGCCCCGATGGACATGCGCGGCCAGGACCGCGACCGCCGGCCGGGCGGCAACGACGGCAACCGGCTGAACCCGAAATACATGTTCGAGACGTTCGTCATCGGCTCGTCCAACCGGTTCGCCCACGCGGCGTCGGTCGCGGTCGCCGAGTCCCCGGCGAAGGCCTACAACCCGCTGTTCATCTACGGCAGTTCCGGGCTGGGCAAGACGCACCTGCTGCACGCGATCGGCCACTACGCGACGACGCTCGGCCACGCCCGTTCGGTGCGCTACGTCTCGACCGAGGAATTCACCAACGACTTCATCAATTCCCTGCGTGACGACAAGACGCAGGCCTTCCAGCGCCGCTACCGCGACGTCGACATCCTGCTGATCGACGACATCCAGTTCCTGGAAAATCGCGAGCGCACCCAGGAAGAGTTCTTCCACACATTCAACACGCTGCACAACGCGAACAAGCAGATCGTGATCAGCTCGGACCGCTCCCCGCGCCAGCTGGCCACCCTCGAGGACCGGATGCGCACCCGCTTCGAATGGGGCCTGCTCGCCGACATCCAGCCGCCGGACCTGGAAACCCGCATCGCGATCCTGCAGAAGAAAGCCGCGCAGGAACGCATGTACGCCCCGGACGACGTCCTGGAATTCATCGCCTCCCGCGTCTCGAACTCGATCCGCGAACTCGAGGGCGCCCTCATCCGGGTCACCGCTTTCGCCAGCCTGACCCGGTCGTCGGTCCAGCTCTCACTGGCCGAAGAGGTCCTGCGCGACTTCATGCCGGACGGCGCCGGCCCGGAAATCACGGCAGACCAGATCATGGTGTCCACGGCGGACTACTTCGGCGTGAGCCTGGAAGACCTCCGCGGCCATTCCCGGTCGCGAGTGCTGGTCAACGCCCGCCAGGTAGCGATGTACCTCTGCCGCGAACT
Organism: Actinoplanes sp. NPDC004185; assembly: GCF_053603475.1. Lineage (NCBI taxonomy): Bacteria > Bacillati > Actinomycetota > Actinomycetes > Micromonosporales > Micromonosporaceae > Actinoplanes > Actinoplanes sp. NPDC004185. The sequence goes on from NZ_JBSGFR010000004.1 coordinate 75,562, forward strand.
GACGGAGCTGTCCCTGCCGAGAATCGGCCAGGCCTTCGGCGGCCGCGACCACACCACGGTGATGCACGCGGACCGAAAAATCCGCCAGCACATGGCCGAGCGGCGATCCCTCTACAACCAGATCGCCGAGCTGACCAACCGCATCAAACAAAACACCTAGATCTTCTTTTTTTTCCGGTACGCGCAGCGGCTTTTACAACCGCAACATCGGCTCAAGCGACCACAGCAATCAGCCAGGACCACCTCAAGCCCGGCGATCCTCCGCCGGGCTGACCCGTCCGCCGACGGCCGTCCCCATTGGTCATCGCCGGGTGCGCACCATCTCGGCCGCCAAGTCTTCGCTGGGATGAGGAATCGTCCGGTGGTTCGACGAGCTCGCTGATCACCGTGGCGGACGAAGCGAAATGGCTCCGCAGCTGTCAGTCGCCCACGTCAGCTCAGCCATGTCCGCTCAGCCATGTCCGCTCAGCCAGGTCCGCTCAGCCGGGCGGTCGGCCTGGTCCAGTCGGCCTGGTTCGGTCGGCCTGGTCCAGTCGGCCTGGTCCAGTCGCACACGTCGGCCGGCCATGTTCGGGGCAGCTTGGTCCCGGTCGACCGCATTCGGCCGCCACATCCGGTCGACCACATCTGGCCGCCCACGTCCGGTCGGCAGATCTGGTCGACCCCGTCCAGTCGGCCAGCTCCGGCCGGCCACGGCCGGCCGCACAGGTCGGCCAGCCATGTCCGGTCAGTCTGGTCTCGGTCCACCGCATTCGGTCCGCCACATTCGCTCGGCCAGCTTCGGTCGGCGAGGTCCGGTCGGCCAGGTCGGGGAGTTACCTAGAAGGATCCCTCAGCCGCCGGGCGAACCCCTGCCACGACCGAGGACAGCGGATCTTTCGATCGGCGCCGTTCGCGCCGCCAAGCCAAAGCCGCCGCCAACTCGATCTGCATCAAGATCGAGATCGCCTCACCCAGCCGACGAAGGCGGTCACCCGGCCGAGCGCAGTCCAGACCACCGTGGCGTGAAACTCGCCGCGTCACCGGCCGACGACCTCGTATCGCGCAACAGAGCCCGCCGCCCTCATGCCAAGAAGGCCGAGCCGCACCCAACGCACGACTGACCGCGCCCCACCGCACGACTGACCGCGCCTTAACGGCGACGGAGCAGCCCCTCGCCCCCGTCACCGCGCAGGAGGTCCAGGGTCACGGCCTCACGGCGTACCCGCCGCGGACGACGGACCGCGCCCCTCGCGAATAACGCACCGCGCCATCGCGGATAACGGACCGCGCCCCCTCGCCGGACCAAGGACCCGCCACCCGCGGAGGTCTCGCCCGATCCTGCTTAGCCCTCGCCCGGCCCCGCGGGACATCCGCACCACCCGACCCCGCCCCCGGATCGGTCGGCTTATCCCCACCCCGTTCGTGTCAACGCCGCGACGAGACGGGATCGTGCCAACGTTATCCACAGCAGTTCACAGGCGTTCACAGGAAGTTATCCCCAGCGGTGGAAAACCTTCGGGGCCGTACCCCACAGATGTGGATGGGGCCTGGGGAAATCGATGTGGACAGACACACACCGTCACGGCTGTCCTCACAGGCTGTGGACGCGTGTGGATTTCCTGTTGAAGGTTCTGGGGACGACGAGCCGGTAGCGTTCCGGCGTTATCCCCAGGCCTGGGCACAAACCCGGTGGATAACCGGTGGACAGACGGTGGACAACGGTGGACAACCGGAGTCGGGTCGACGACTGTGGACGCAGACCGGGGTTTGTACCCTGGTTTCCCACATGTGAATCACCGGTGGATAACCCGCTGACCTGCGCAGACGGGAGTTCTCCACACTTTGCACAGGACCGATGAAGACGACTATGTCTTCTTCAGGGAAATCCAAAAAGCAATCATCAGCGTTGGGGAAGGTGTGGATGAGCCGCTCGGCGGTCCGAACCATCCCTGACTTACCCACAGCACCGGGGTCGGACGCATGCTGCGCCGACCCGCGCCATAGAGTTCAGTGGGCGCCATCAGCACATCCGATGCTGGTTCGCCGAGAAAGAGTGACGCGGAGGGCATGGCATGAAGTTCCGGGTGGAGCGAGACGCACTCGCCGACGCTGTGGCGTGGACGGCGAAGAGCCTGCCGAGCCGCCCGTCGGTGCCGGTGCTCGCCGGCGTCATGTTGCGGGTGACCGACGGCAGGTTGCACGTCTCCGGCTTCGACTACGAGGTCTCCAGCCAGGTGAGCGTGGAGGTGCAGGCCGACGCCGACGGCGCCGCCCTGGTCTCCGGCCGGCTGCTGGCTGAGATCACCAAGGCACTGCCGAACAAGCCGGCGGACATCGCCGCTGTCGGTGCGCATCTCGAGCTCGTCTGCGGCAGCGCGCGCTTCACGCTGCCGACGATGCCGGTCGAGGACTACCCGACCCTGCCGGAGATGCCGTCCAGCGCCGGCACGGTCGACGCGCAGACCTTCGCCTCGGCCGTCCAGCAGGTCGCCATCGCGGCCGGCCGCGACGAGACGCTGCCGATGATGACCGGCGTGCGGATCGAGCTGAACGGCACGTCGATGGCGATGCTGGCCACCGACCGCTACCGGCTCGCCATGCGTGAGCTCCAGTGGAGCCCCGACGACCCCGACATCAGCCTCAACGCGCTCGTCCCGGCGAAGACGCTGAACGACACCGCCAAGACGATGGGCCCGCTCGGCGGCGACGTCATCCTGGCCCTGGCGCAGGGCAACGCCGGCGAGGGCATGATCGGCTTCGCGGGCGGCACCCGGCGCACGACCAGCCGGCTGCTCGACGGCGCCAACTACCCGCCGGTCCGCTCCCTCTTCCCGGCCAGCCACAACGCCGAGGCCCGGGTCAGCGTCTCCTCGCTCGTCGAGGTGGTCCGCCGCGTCGCCCTGGTCGCCGAGCGCACCACCCCGGTGCTGCTCAGCTTCGGCGAGGACGGCCTGGTGGTCGAGGCCGGCGGCACCGAGGAGGCCCGGGCCAGCGAGGCCATGGAGGCCACCTTCACCGGCGAGCCGCTGACCATCGGCTTCAACCCGCAGTACCTGATCGACGGATTGCAGAACCTGGGCGCCCAGACCGCCGTACTCTCGTTCGTCGACGCGTTCAAGCCCGCTGTGATCTCCCCCGCGGCCGAAGACGGCGAAATCGTGCCGGGTTACCGCTATCTGATCATGCCGATCCGGGTAACCCGCTGATACTGGGCGGAAGAACCACTCATCTAGGGGGAACACCATGCAGCTCGGCCTTGTCGGTCTCGGCCGGATGGGCGGCAACATGCGCGGGCGGATCCGTTCCGCCGGGCACGAAGTCGTCGGCTACGACCGCAATCCGGACGTCTCCGACGTCGCCAGCATCGCCGAAATGGTCTCCAAGCTCGCTGCGCCGCGGGTGGTCTGGACGATGGTGCCGGCCGGTCAGATCACCGAGAGCACGATCGACGAACTGGGCGGACTGCTGTCCGCCGGGGACATCATCATCGACGGCGGTAACTCCAAGTTCACCGACGACCAGCCGCGGGCCGACCGGCTCGCGCCCAAGGGCATCGGTTACATGGACTGCGGCGTCTCGGGCGGCATCTGGGGCAACCAGAACGGCTACGCGCTGATGGTCGGCGGCTCGGAGGAGAACGTCGCCACCTGCATGCCGATCTTCGAGGCCCTCAAGCCCGCCGGCCCGTACGGCTTCGTGCACGCCGGCCCGGTCGGTGCCGGCCACTACACCAAGATGGTCCACAACGGCATCGAGTACGGCATGATGCAGGCCCTCGCCGAGGGCTGGGAGCTGCTCGAGGCCTCCGAGTACGTGGACAACGTGCCCGGCGCGATCAAGAGCTGGCGCGAGGGCAGCGTCGTCAAGTCCTGGCTGCTCGACCTGCTCGACCGGGCGCTGGACGGCGACCCCGAGCTGGCCAAGCTCAAGGGCTACGCCGAGGACACCGGTGAGGGCCGGTGGACCGTCGACGAGGCGGTCCGGCTGGCCGTTCCGCTGCACGTCATCGCGGCTTCGCTGTTCACCCGCTTCGAGTCGCGGCAGATCGACTCGCCCGCCATGAAGGCCGTCGCCGCTCTGCGCCAGCAGTTCGGCGGCCACGCCGTCGTCGGCTGAGCAGTCCAGGCGGCCTGGTCGCACGGCATAGGAGCTGAGCAGCCCAGGCGGCTTCGCCGCACTGCAAAGGAAACAGTGAGATGTACGTTCGCCGGGTCGAGTTGACCGACTTCCGTTCGTACGAGCGGGTGACGGTCGACTTCGACCCCGGCGTCGCGGTGCTCGTCGGCCAGAACGGCATGGGCAAGACCAACCTGATCGAAGCGCTGGGTTACGTGGCCACTCTGGACAGTCACCGGGTGGCCACCGACGCCCCGTTGGTCCGGGCCGGCGCGACCTCGGCGGTGATCCGCAGCGAGATCGTCCACGATGGTCGCGAGCTGCTGGTCGAGCTGGAGATCGTGCCCGGCCGGGCCAACCGGGCCAGGCTCAACAGGTCACCCGTACGCCGGTCCCGTGAGGTGCTCGGCGCGCTGCGGATGGTGTTGTTCGCGCCGGAGGATCTCGAGCTGGTCCGCGGCGATCCGGCCGAGCGCCGGCGCTACCTCGACGATCTGCTGGTGGCCCGGCTGCCCCGGTTCGCCGGGGTGCGCGCCGACTACGACCGGGTGGTCAAGCAGCGCAACGCCCTGCTCCGCACGGCGTACCTGACGCGCAAGGTCGGCGGGACGCGCGGGCAGGATCTGTCGACCCTCGCCGTCTGGGACCAGCACCTGGCGCATCACGGGGCCGAGTTGCTGGCCGGCCGGCTCGAGCTGGCCGCGGCTCTGGGTCCCCATCTGACCAAGGCCTACGACGCGGTGGCGGCCGGGCGGTCGACGGCCTCGATCGCGTACGCGTCGCGGCTCGGCGAATCGCTGGCGCCGGACCGCCCTCAGCTGGAGCAGGCGCTGCTCGCCTCGCTCGCCGAACGGCGGCAGAACGAGATCGAGCGCGGCGTCACCCTGGTCGGCCCGCACCGCGACGATCTTTCCCTCACCCTGGGCGAACTGCCCGCCAAGGGGTACGCGAGCCACGGCGAATCCTGGTCGTTCGCGCTGGCCCTGCGGCTGGCGGCGTACGACCTGCTGCGCGCCGACGGTATCGAGCCGGTGCTGGTCCTCGACGACGTCTTCGCGGAGCTGGACTCGGGCCGCCGGGAGCGGCTGGCGGCGCTGGTGTCGGACGCGACGCAGTTGCTGGTGACCTGCGCGGTGCCGGAGGATGTCCCGGCGACCCTGCAGGGGGCCCGCTACGACGTCGGACCAGGAACGGTGACCCGTGTCTGAGGCAACCCCGGAAAAGCCGCCAGCCGCGGCCAGGGACGCCGCAAGACGGGCCACCGGTGGCGGCAGCGGCGCAAAAGACGCGACAGGCCGCAAGCCGGCATCGAGCACCGGCGGAACCGGCCGCGCCGGGCCAGGCAGCGCGGCGCCCGCTTCCGACGGGCGGCCCGGTCCGGACAGCTCGACGAGCGCACCAGGAGTCGCGGCGGACGGCGGGACAGCAGTCGGACCGGAGCTCGCCCGCGCGGTCCTGGACGCCGCGCTGGCCCGGCGACGGGCCGCTCAACAGGCGCCGCGACGCCGTACCGGAAATGACGAAGGCACCGGCCGCCGGTTGCGCGGCTATTCCGGGCCCGGGCCGGATCCGCGGGATCCGCAGCTCTTCGGGGTGATGCTCGAGCGGATCATGAAGCAGCGCGGCTGGCAGAAGCCGGCCGCCGAGGCCAAGGTCTTCGGCGCCTGGGAAAAGGTCGTGGGACCGGACGTCGCCCAGCACAGCCGCCCGGTCAAGCTCGACGCCGGCGTGCTCACCGTGGAGGCCGAGTCGACCGCGTGGGCCACCCAGCTCCGCCTGCTCGCGGCCAACCTCCTCAAGCGCATCGCCGCCGAGGTCGGCCACAACGTGGTCACCAAGCTCAACATCCACGGCCCGGCGGCGCCGTCCTGGGCGAAGGGCCCGCGCCGGGTGCAGGGCCGCGGCCCGCGCGACACGTACGGCTGACAGCCCGGCTTCTCAGTAGTCGGCGAAGACGGCGAAGCCCCGCTCGGCGCAACGGCGGTAGAAGCCGGACAGCACCGCCAGCTCCGTACGGGCGAAGCTCCAGTGCGGTGCGTTGCCCGCCTCGTCCCGTAGCGCCGCCAGCCGCTGGTCCAGCCACCGCAGCTGCTGCTCGGCGAGGCGTCCACCGGCCACCGCGGCCCGCATCACGTTCGCCACGCTGTCGAAGGTGACCAGGTCGCCGTACGGCTGGTGACCCTCGACGAAGCGTTCCAGCCCGCCGGCGATCCAGGCGCAGCCGTCCGGGTCGATGACCGGGTCCTCGTCCTCCGCGGCCGCGTCGGTGGCGTAGAGGACGCCCTCGAGCCCCAGCAGCAGGTCGACGAGCTCCGTGTAGGCGGTCGCCCGTACCGTGCCGGTCTTGGCGATGTGCAGCGCGAGCGCGCCGGTGGGCGCGGCGATGTCCGGCGCGTCCGCGACGGCGCCGAAGTCGACGAACTCCGCGGGGGCGACCGGGTCGTAGAACCGGTTCGTCCGCGGCCAGTGCACGGCGACGTTGTCCAGCCCCTTGTCCAGCGCCATGGCGGGCTCACCTCTCCTCGAACTGCCGGGCTGCGGACCCGTCCGGCCGTGTACCGGGCCGCGCGGGCGAGGTTACGACACCGTCGCCTGCTGTCGTCAGGCAGTGTCGCAGCGCGTGGCCCCACCCGCGAGGAGGCGCGCCTCGCGGTCCGGGCGTCGAAAGGTTCGCCGTTGCGGGGGGCCCGCATTCCGTGTAGGGGGACTCGTGGGAGTGGCCCTCAATCGCGCTACGGCAATCTGAGGTACCCGGACGAGGGTGCCGGACCCTCTACAACTGGCTCCGACGGAGTAGAATCGACGGAGACCGGGAAAGTCCGCCCCGTGACGGCACTCCGTCACGCTACGCGATTTTTCCAGCCGATCACGATCCGCGGGTGACCGCGGCGACCGGCGCGCTCGGCTCCACCGGTGGTCCGCTTTCTTCCCGCGGCTCGTCGCCGGTGGCTCGCCCTGCCCGCCGGTGGCCGCCGGCCGCCCGCCAACCCCGTGACCAGCCCGCCTCGCGCGGGCCGGCGCGAGAAAGTGGCCGAGGGTGGCAGAGAACACGCAGGAATACGGTGCCGGTTCCATCACCGTGCTCGAAGGTCTCGAGGCGGTCCGCAAGCGCCCCGGTATGTACATCGGTTCCACGGGCGAGCGGGGCCTGCACCACCTGGTCTGGGAGGTTGTGGACAACGCCGTCGACGAGGCCCTCGCGGGCTACTGCGACACCATCGACGTCGTCCTGCTGCCGGACGGCGGGGTCTCCGTCACCGACAACGGCCGCGGTTTCCCGGTCGACCTGCACCCCAAGCTGAAGAAGCCCGGCGTCGAGGTCGCGCTGACGGTCCTGCACGCCGGTGGCAAGTTCGACGGCAAGGCGTACGCGGTCTCCGGCGGTCTGCACGGCGTCGGCGTCTCGGTGGTCAACGCCCTCTCCACCAAGATGTTCGTGGAGATCCACAAGTCGGGCAACGTCTACCGGCAGCACTACACCGCCTCCAAGCCCGGGCCGCTGGAGAAGGGCGAGTCGACCGAGCGCACCGGTTCGATGGTCCAGTTCTGGCCGGACCCGACCATCTTCGAGACGGTCGAGTTCGACTGGCAGACGATCTACCGGCGGATCCAGGAGTACGCCTTCCTCAACAAGGCCCTGACGATCAACCTGGTCGACCGGCGGCCCGAGTTCGTCGACGAGGAGGGCAAGGCCCGCGAGGTCACCTTCATGTACGAGAACGGCATCGCCGACTTCGTGCGCCACCTCAACCAGACCAAGGCCCCGATCCACAAGACGGTGATCGAGTTCGAGGCCGAGGCGAACGACGAGGGCATGGCCCTCGAGATCGCCATGCAGTGGAACGAGTCGTACGGCGAGTCGGTCTACACCTTCGCCAACACGATCAACACCCACGAGGGTGGCACCCACGAGGAAGGCTTCCGGGCCGCGCTGACCAGCATCGTCAACCGGTACGGCGCTGAGAAGAAGTTCCTCAAGGGCGACGAGAAGCTGTCGGGCGAAGACATTCGCGAGGGGCTCGCCGCGATCATCTCGGTGAAGCTGACCAATCCGCAGTTCGAGGGTCAGACCAAGACGAAGCTCGGCAACACCAACATGAAGAGCTTCGTCCAGAAGATCGCCAATGAGCAGATCGCCGACTGGTTCGACCGGAACCCGGCCGACGCGAAGCAGATCATCACCAAGGCCTCGCAGGCGGCCCGAGCCCGGATCGCCGCGCAGCAGGCCCGCAAGCTGGCCCGGCGCAAGTCGCTGCTGGAGTCCGGCTCGATGCCGGGCAAGCTGGCCGACTGCCAGTCGACCGACCCGCGGGTGTCCGAGCTGTTCATCGTCGAGGGTGACTCGGCCGGCGGCTCGGCCAAGCAGGGCCGCGACAGCCAGATCCAGGCGATCCTGCCGATCCGCGGCAAGATCCTCAACGTGGAGAAGGCCCGGATCGACCGGGTGCTGAAGAACAACGAGGTCCAGTCGCTGATCACGGCCCTGGGCACCGGCATCCACGAGGAGTTCGACGTCGCCAAGCTGCGCTACCACAAGGTGGTGCTGATGGCCGACGCCGACGTGGACGGCCAGCACATCCAGACGCTGCTGCTCACCCTGCTGTTCCGCTTCATGCGGCCGCTGGTCGAGCTGGGCCACGTCTACCTGGCCGCACCGCCGCTCTACAAGATCAAGTGGAACAAGCGCGGCGACGACGCCCAGTACGCCTACTCCGACCGGGAGCGGGACGGCCTGATCGAGCTGCGCCAGCAGAAGAAGCCGAACGCCAAGCCCGACGACATCCAGCGGTTCAAGGGTCTCGGCGAGATGAACTTCCGCGAGCTGTGGGACACGACGATGGACCCGGGCTCCCGCACGCTGAAGCAGGTGACTCTCGACGACGCCGCCACCGCGGACGAGCTGTTCAGCGTCCTGATGGGTGAGGACGTCGAGGCGCGGCGCTCGTTCATCCAGCGCAACGCCAAGGACGTGCGGTTCCTCGACATCTGAGGTACGGGTGAGCGGCGTCACTCAACGCCGCTCACCTCGGGTTATGCACAGCGAATCACCGCTTTCCACAACGTTATCCACAGCGAAATGCGTAGCCTGACGCCGTTTGTCGGGTTTGACTGTTAGTAAGGGTTAACTGTGACGGATACTCCCGAGACCCCCGCCGAGGAACCCCAGGACGTGCCCGGCGGCGGAGTGAGCCAGCGGGTCGAGCCGGTCGGCCTCGAAGTCGAGATGCAGCGCTCGTACCTCGACTACGCGATGAGCGTCATCGTCGGGCGGGCGCTGCCGGACGTGCGGGACGGCCTCAAGCCGGTGCACCGCAAGATCCTGTACGCGATGTACGACGCCGGCTTCCGCCCCGACCGCGGCTACGTCAAGTGCGCCCGCGTCGTCGGCGACGTCATGGGTAACTACCACCCGCACGGTGACTCCTCGATCTACGACGCCCTGGTCCGGATGGGCCAGCCGTGGTCGCTGCGCTACCCGCTGATCGACGGCAACGGCAACTTCGGCTCGCCGGGCAACGACCCGCCGGCGGCCATGCGCTACACCGAGTCGAAGCTCTCGCCGCTCGCCATGGAGATGCTGCGGGACATCGACGAGGACACCGTCGACATGCAGGACAACTACGACGGCCGGGCCAAGGAGCCCACGATCCTGCCCGCGCGGTTCCCGAACCTGCTGGTCAACGGCTCCGAGGGCATCGCGGTCGGGATGGCCACCAAGATCCCGCCGCACAACCTGCGGGAGATCGCCGCCGCCGTCCAGTGGTACCTGGACAACCCGGAGGCCGACGAGGCCACCACCCTCGAGGCGATCCTGGGCATCGTCAAGGGACCCGACTTCCCGACCCGCGGCCTGATCGTCGGCCAGCAGGCGATTCAGGACGCCTACCGCACCGGCCGTGGTTCGATCCGGATGCGCGCGGTCGTCGAGGTCGAGGAGGACGCCCGGGGCCGGCCGTGCCTGGTCGTCACCGAGCTGCCGTACCAGGTGAACCCCGACAACCTGGCCGAACGGGTAGCCGAGCTGGTCAAGGAGGGCAAACTCACCGGGATCGCCGACATCCGCGACGAGTCGTCCGGGCGTACCGGAATGCGGTTGATCCTGGTCCTGAAGCGCGACGCGGTCGCGAAGGTCGTGCTGAACAACCTCTACAAGCACACCCAGCTGCAGGAGACCTTCGGCGCCAACATGCTGGCGCTGGTCGACGGGGTGCCCCGCACGCTCAACCTGGCCCAGTTCATCCGGCACTACGTCGACCACCAGATCGACGTCATCCGCCGGCGCACGGCCTACCGCCTGCGTAAGGCCGAGGAGCGCGCGCACATCCTGCGCGGCCTGGTCAAGGCGCTGGACATGCTCGACGAGGTGATCGCCCTGATCCGGCGCTCGCCGACGGTCGAGGATTCCCGCCAGGGCCTGATGCAGCTGCTCGACGTCGACGAGATCCAGGCCACCGCGATCCTGGACATGCAGCTGCGGCGCCTGGCGGCGCTGGAGCGGCAGAAGATCATCGACGAGCTGGCCCGCATCGAGATCGAGATCGCCGACCTCAAGGACATCCTGGCCAAGCCGGAGCGGCAGCGGGCGATCGTCTCCGAGGAGCTGGCCGAGATCGTGGCCCGCTTCGGCGACGACCGCAAGACCCAGATCATCCCGTTCGACGGCGAGGTCTCGATGGAGGACCTCATCGCGCGCGAGGACGTTGTGGTGACGATCACACGAACTGGTTACGCGAAGCGCACGAAGGTGGACCTGTACCGCTCGCAGAAGCGCGGCGGCAAGGGCGTGAGCGGCGCATCCTTGCGGCAGGACGACATCGTCAGCCACTTCTTCGTGATCTCCACGCACTCGTGGATCCTGTTCTTCACCAACAAGGGCCGGGTCTACCGCGCGAAGGCCTACGAGCTGCCCGAGGCGAACCGCGTCGCGAAGGGCCAGCACGTCGCCAACCTGCTCGCTTTCCTCCCGGACGAGCACATCGCGCAGGTCATCCAGATCCCGGACTACCAGGTCGAGCCCTACCTTGTGCTCGCCACCAAGAATGGCCTCGTGAAGAAGACCCGCCTCGAGGAATTTGACTCCAACCGCAGCGGTGGCATCATCGCCATCAACCTGCGGGAGGATGACGAATTGGTGGGCGCCACGCTGGCCGCGCCGGAGAACGACCTGCTCCTGGTCTCGAAGAAGGCTCAGGCCATCCGGTTCAACGCGACCGACGAGGCGCTGCGACCGATGGGGCGGGCGACCTCGGGCGTGATCGGCATGCGCTTCAGCGAGGCGGACGAACTCCTCGCGATGGAGGTGGTTCGTGAGGGCATGGACGTTTTGGTCGCGACCAACGGCGGGTATGCGAAGCGGACGCCGATCGAGGAGTATCCGGTGCAGGGCCGGGGCGGCAAGGGTGTGCTGACGGCCAAGATCACGGAGCGTCGTGGCGGGCTCGTCGGAGCGCTCGTGATCGACCCGGAGGATGAACTATTTGCCATCACCAGCAATGGTGGTGTCATCCGGACTCCCGTGAAGCCTGTACGGCGCACGCGGGATCGGAACACAATGGGGGTCAAGCTGATGGACCTCCCAGAAGGTGTAACCATCGTGGCGCTTGCTCGCAATGCCGACGAGCCTGACGAACAGGACTAGTTGATGCCGGAGACACAGGCGAAGTCGGGGGGCCCGGGATCCTCGGCATCTCCGGTCGACGCGGAGCCGAAGAAGGACGGCGCCGCACCGACCGGACGCGAGGGAGCCGGCCGCGCGGCGGTACCCGCCGATGCCCCGTCCCAGCCGAAGTTCACCCGTGCGCCGGGCATGGCCCCGCCGCCGGGTGAACCGCCCGCCGACAGTGACGGTCAGGCCGACCAGAAGCGACCGCCGGCCGCCCCGGCGGGCCCTTCGGTCGCCAAGGGCTCGGCCACGGTGCCGATCGTCACCAAGGGCAAGAGCGGCGGGTCCGCAGCAGCGCCACAGGGCGCGCAGGCCGGGCGCACGGGGGTTCAGCCCCCGGCGAAGCCCGGTGCCGCGCCCCAGCGCCCCGCTGAGGCCCCCAAACGCCCGACGGGTAACGCGGCCGCCAGCGGTTCGGCCGCTGTCGGTGCCGCACGGGTCACCGAGGCGGTCCGGTCCGCGCGCTCGACGGTGACGTCGGCCGCGGCGCGTGGCCCGCGCCGGGCCCGGCTGAACCTCAAGCGGATCGACCCCTGGTCCGTGATGAAGTTCGCCTTCGCCGTGTCCGTGGTCCTGTTCATCGTCGTGGTCGTGGCCACCTCGGTGCTGTACCTGTCGCTGGACGCTATGGGCGTCTGGCAGACGGTCAACAACAGCCTGCAGAGCCTGGTGAACACCACCGGCGGCGCCGAGGCCGCGACGGCCGGCGGTGGCTTTCGCATCACCGCCTGGGGCGTCATCGGCACGTCGATGCTGATCGGCGCGGTGAACGTGGTGCTCTTCACCGCACTGGCCACGCTGGGCGCGTTCATCTACAACGTGTGTGCCGACCTGGTCGGCGGCGTCGAGCTGACGCTCGCCGAGCGCGACTGATCCACCCCGATCGTGGTTGCGGCCGCCGTGTCAGCACGGCGGCCGCCCCCAATTTTGGGTAGCGCCACGGGGTACGGTAATCTTCGTGTCGCTGTCACGGGGCTATAGCTCAGTCGGTTAGAGCGCAGAGCTGATAACTCTGAGGTCGCTGGTTCGATTCCAGCTAGCCCCACCAAGCATCACCCTCCCGCCGCAGATGTAAGGGGATCCAGCCATGCTGAAGAAGCTCCTGATCGTTGCCGGCGTCGTCGGCGCGGCGGCCCTGGTCGTCAAGAGGGTCAAGGCCTCCAGCGACGAGCGCGCCCTGTGGCACGAGGCGACGACGGCGCCCGACCTGCGCTGAAGCCCCACCTACCGGGGGCCCTAGCTCAACTGGCAGAGCACCGCCTTTGCAAGGCGGGGGTTAGGGGTTCAAGTCCCCTGGGCTCCACAAAGCCGGACTCACCAGGCCCAACGAAATTCCAAGATCGTTGGATGACGGTGCATCAACCGCGCCGCGAGTAATCCCACGTTCAGGGGTCGGTTGCGGCGTGAGTCCCAGCGATGGTCGTGCGCGAGGATGAGCGGATGGATGACCTCGTCAGGTTCCTCCAGGCCCGTGTCGATGAGGACGAGCACAGGTACGCCTACGTGGGCCACACGTTCGGTGGCGATGCCCTCCTGGACAGCCACCTCCATGCCGGTTACCGCGAGGAGTGGCAGCCGTAGGCGCGGGTGGCGATCTTGGCGAAGCCGTTGCCGCCGTAGCTGCTCTCCAGGACCGTCCAGCGGATCACCGCCGGCTCGGACCAGTCGTAGCGGGCGACCGCCCAGAACGGTGAGCCTGGGGTGTTCTCCCGGGCGATCGCCCAGGTGTTGCGGAGCGCGTACTTCTTCGCGTCCAGGGTGCGATTCCAGATCTGCGGCCGGCGGTCGGTGAAGTCCGTGAGGGCGCCGCGCACTTGCTCGGGCGAGGCCTTCGTCGCCAGGTCGAAGTGCATTCTGTGACCCGAGCACCACCACGCGTGAGCGTCCATCGGGCAGAGGTTCCCGGCAGGTCACTCGAGCGGAGGCACGCGCTTCCGCCATCGGTGGTGGCGCCAGGCGGCGGCTGCGGCGGCCACAGCGAACAGCAGGGCGGCTGCGCCCTTCCAAGCACGCTCGAACCACCACCGGTTCTCGCCGAACGCCGCGTCGCCGGCCATCATCAACCAGATCCCGATCCACGCCCACTGCCAGCCCCGTGGCCGGGAGAACCTGTCGGGCCGGTCGGTAAGGCCGACGTGGACGGTTGCCGCGGCACCGCCGACCACGACGAGCGGAATTCCGAAGCGCCAGACGACGTCCCACAGCGACACGAGGCGATCATGGCATCTGGACCGTGCGCATCGACAGAGCCGTTCGGTGAGGTGGCGGCCAGGTCCGCCCGTCGGCGCTATCGCGTGCCGGTCCGGCTGACCATCGCGTCGGTCTCGGGGTCGGGCATGAGCTCCCGCACCTCCTGCGCGCAGCGGCGACTGGCTCCAGTTATCGGGTCATCCCCAACTTCCCCCAGATATGACGAAGCGCGGGAAGCCTGTCAGCCGGCCGGTTCCCAGATGAGGATCTGGCGGTGATGGTGGAAGCCGTTGCGCAGGTAGAAGTCGACTGCGCGGCGGCCCGAGTGGACGGTCACGTGCTCCAGGCCGCGGTGACGGGCCTCGGCCAGGATCGCGGCCATCAACGCGGCTCCGATGCCGCGGTTGCGGTGCTCTTCGCGGACCATGACCGACTGGACGTCGCCGTACCGGCGATCCGGCGACTCGTGGCCGGGCACCCGCTCCGCGACGTGCAACCAGGCGGAGCCGACCACGGCACCGTCGACCTCGGCGACGAACGGCAGGTGGGTGTCCGCGTGGGCCGTCACCCAGCCGGCGAACGCCGCAAGCTCGTCCGGTCCCATGTCCCGCAGCTCCGCGAGCGCAGCCACATCCGCCGCGCCGCCCATCCGCACAATCACCCGGCGAAGTTTACGAGGACCGGGAGCCCCGCCCAGTGGGGCGGATACCGCGTGAAAGAGTCAAGAGCCGTTCGGTTGTTGCGGTGGGTCGGGGCATCCGGTCAATATCCACATGTGACGATGCGCACACGAGAGTGGTTGACGACTGGCGAGGCGGCTGTGCTGCTGCGTTCGTCGCGGGCGCATGTGGTTGACCTCTGCCTGCGGGGGCTGTTGCCGTACGTGACGATCAGCTCGCGGCGGCGCATCCGCCGCTGCGACGTCGAGGCCCTGATCCAGCCGCGGATGGACCGGGACCAGCTGGAGACGCTGTGGCTGCACCGGGCCGTCGCCGGCCGGCTGGTCCGCAATCCCGGGGCGGTGCTGGCCGCCGCGGCGATCAACCTGCGCCGGCTCCGGCGGATCCACCCCGAGGGCCGGGCGTGGGAGTGGCTGGACCGGTGGGACGCCGTGCTGGACCAGGGGGTCGAGGCCGTGCTGGAGGCGCTGACCTCGTCGGCCGCCTACGCCGTCGAGCTGCGGAAGACGTCGCCGTTCGCCGGGATTCTGCCGGAGAGCGAACGGCGGGCGGTGGTGGCGGCATTCGCGGAGAGCCGCCGGGACCACGCCCGGTCGATGCCGCCGGAGAAGTTCGAGCGGGTGCTGCGCAGCGTCTGACTGACTCGTGCGTCACAGCCTCTTCTGACCGAAGGTTGCCGGGTGAATAGTTAGCCGTACTAAGATCCTGTCGGCATCCGGGAGGTTCGATGCCTTCTTCCACCGCCGCCCAGCTGCGCGAACTGCTGGAAGACCTGCTGCAGTCGGCCTTGCCGGTCCGCCTCCGCGCCTGGGACGGATCCGAGACCGGCCCCACAGGTACGCCGATCCTGTTCATCCGGAACAGACGCGCCCTCCGCCGGCTCATCTGGCGGCCCGACGAGCTCGGCCTGGCCCGGGCGTACGTTTCCGGCGACCTCGACGTGGTGGGTGACCTCTACGACGCGCTCGGCCGGCTCGCCGGGCTGATCTTCCGCGGTGCCGACGTCCACGGGCTGCCCAAGCGTGCTGTCGCCGCCGACCTCGTACGCCTCGGTCTGCTCGGACCGCAGCCCAAGCCGCCAGCGGAGGAGATCGCGATGCGCGGCTCCCGGCACAGCCGGGGTCGCGACCGCCAGGCGATCAGCCACCACTACGACGCCGGCAACGACTTCTACCGGCTCGTGCTCGGCGAGACCATGGTCTACTCCTGCGCCTACTGGACCAGCACGGACCCCGGCTACCAGCTGGCCGACGCGCAGCGCGACAAGCTCGACCTGATCTGCCGCAAGCTGGAGCTGGGACCGGGCATGCGGCTGCTGGACGTCGGCTGCGGCTGGGGTGGGCTCGCCCTGCACGCGGCCCGCGAGTACGGCGTCGACGTCGTCGGCATCACGCTGTCGGCCGAGCAGGCCGACCACGCCCGCAAGCAGGTGGCCGAGGCCGGGCTGACCGCGCACGTGGAGATCCGGATCCAGGACTACCGCGACATCGACGACGGCCCGTTCGACGCCATCTCCAGCGTGGGCATGGCTGAACACGTCGGCACCGGCCCGTACGCCGAGTACGCCGCCATCCTGTTCCGGCAGCTCAGACCAGGTGGACGGCTGCTCAACCACCAGATCGCCGCCCTGCACCCGGCACCCCCGGCCGAACGGAAGCGGCGCTCGTTCATCGACGGGTACGTCTTCCCGGACGGGGAGCTGGCGCCGCTGGGCACGACGGTGTCGCTGCTGGAGGGGGCCGGTTTCGAGGTTCGGGACGTGCAGGCGCTGCGTGAGCACTACGCGCGGACGCTGCGGGCCTGGGTCGCCAACCTCGAAGCGAACTGGTCGACGGCCGTGCGGCTGGCGGGGGCGGGACGGGCCCGGGTCTGGCGGTTGTACATGGCGGCTTCGGCGATGTCGTTCGAGCAGGCGCGGATCGGGGTCAACCAGGTGTTGTGCGTGCGGGCGCGCCGGGACGGCACCAGCCACATGCCGCCGACCCGCAGAGAGTGGTTGGGTGCATCGATGTGACCGTTGCCACGGCAAGGTGCTGTCCGGATCGGTCGGCCACCGAGAAAGCGCCGGTCGGAGGGGTCGGCCGGGTCCGGAAAGAGACGTCCGTGCACTGGCCGGCGACCTCACCGTCGGTTGCCCGTGACCATACGGCCACGGTCTGACAGTTAGCCTTCATTCGTGAGTGGACGGAAGCGAGCCGCGGCCATCATCGTGCGGGACGGCCGGGTATTGATGGTGCACGAGCGCAGCCTGCGTGACGGCAACCGGGAATGGTGGACGCTGCCCGGCGGCGGCATCGACCCGGGCGAGACCGCCGAGGATGCGGTACGCCGCGAGGTGCTCGAAGAGGTCGGCCTGGTGGTCAAGGAAGCGCGGTACCTGCTGGACACGCCGTACCCGTCGGGGATGACGTCGGTCTTCGCGGTGACCGTGGCGGACGGTGAGCCGCAGCTCGGGGCGCACGTCGGCGGTCCGCTGCCGGTCGGGCTGGACTGGGTGCCACTGCCCGACGTACGCCCGGACGGGCCCGGCCTGCCGATCCCGCCGATGATCGTCGCGCTGCCGGTGGACTGACCCGGTTTACTGGTCGGCCTGGGCGGTCGCGGTTTCGGTGGCCGGCAACGTGATCGTGCGACGGCGTTCGAGGACGAAGTAGGCGCAGCTCAGCGCGTACCCCAGAGTCAGCAGGGCTCCCACGGCCCGGACCGTGATCGGCGCGACGGCCAGGAGCGTCATGCTCAGCGCGCCCACCGCCCAGCAGGCGAGCAACGCAGTGTTGATCGTGTCCTGGGCGGCCCAGCCGCCGAGGCCGCGGCGGCGCGCCTGCCGCTGGATCTCCGTCAGGAGCGCGTGGCCCATCCCGAGAGCGAGCAGGCCGAGCAGCACGGTGGAGAAGACGGAGTGGGCGCCGCCGGCCACTGCCGCGACGGCCGTGCCGCCGGTCAGCAGAGCGAGACCGCTGACGGTCCCTACCCGTGCACTGCGTCTCTCCTCCACACCCACTGACAGTCGGCAAGATCTCGCCCGGCCTGAGGAGCGGGGTGACTTTCTGGTTATCAGAGGGCGGTTCGGGGGAGGATGTCCGACGTGATCGGAACCCTGAAGCTCGAACCCGCGATGTCCCGGCTCGACCTGCTCGCGGCGCCGGTCGCGGCCGCGCTGGAGGTGTGGCCGGCGGAGGCGCCCATCGACGGGGACCAGGTGCTGGTCGCGCCCATCGACGCGGACCTGGCCGATACGGCCGCCTTCTGCGAGGCGTACGGCGTGACGCTCGGGGAGTCGGCCAACTGCGTGATCGTGGCGGGCCGCCGCGGCGAGATCACCCGGTACGCGGCCTGCGTCGTCCTGGCGACCACCCGCGCCGACGTGAACGGGATCGTGCGCCGGCACCTGGACGTCCGCAAGGCGAGCTTCGCGCCGATGGACGACGCGGTGCGGCTCACGGGCATGGAGTACGGGGGCATCACGCCGATCGGGCTGCCGCAGTCGTGGCCGGTGCTGGTCGACGCGCGGGTTGTCGCGACGCCGCACGTGATCATCGGTTCGGGAGTGCGGCACAGCAAGATCGCCATCGCGGGGCCGGCGCTGGGCGCGCTGCCCGGCGCGGAGGTCATCGACGGGCTCGCCCGCGAGATCTGACCCCGCGTGATTCAGGCGCGCTGGCTGGTTGGCGGACTCGCCTGTGATGTGATCCGGGCGCGCTGAGTTGTAGGCGCACTTGCGCGCGGGAGCCGGCTGGGCCGTGATTCTGGCGCGCAGGCTGGTCGGCGGGCTCAGCCGCGAGGCCTCACCGGAATGATCCTGGCGAGCAGGGTGGTCGATGAGCTTGGACCGGGCGGGGAATTGAGTGGACCGCTTGACGCCGTCCTGGTTCGGTCAGAGGCGTGAGGGATATCCGGCCGACGCGGCCCGCCGACCTGGCCGTCATCCAGCGGATCGAGCACGCCGCCGGCGAGCTCTTCCGTGCCATCGGCATGGACGACATAGCCGACGATCCCGACCCCACCATCGAGGTCCTGACCGACTATCAGCGTGCCGGTCTCGCCTGGGTGGCGGTCGATCCCGACGACCACCCGATCGCCTTCATCCTGGTCAAGCGGATCGACGGCAATGCGCACATCGAGCAGGTCAGCGTCCATCCCGACCACGCCCACCAGCGGATCGGCCGCACCCTCATCGACCACGTCGAACGCTGGGCCGCAGGCCGGGACCTACCCGCCCTCACCCTGACGACCTTCCGCGATGTGCAGTGGAACGGCCCGTACTACGAGCGGCTCGGCTTCACCGTGCTGCCGGGTGCCGAGCAAAGGCCCGAGCTGCAAGCCCTGATGATCGAGGAAGCCGCCCATGGCCTGGACCCCGAGAAGCGCATCGCCATGATCCGTGCCATCCATAACGATCAATAACGTTTCACGTGAAACGGTGAGCGGCCCGCTCATCGAGCGGGATCGACGGCCTCTCGCCGGGCGATCTCCTCCAGGGCCGACCGCAACGCCGCCGGCTCCTGCGCGCCCTGGATGACGAACCTCCGGTCGACCACGTAGGTCGGCACGCTGGTGATCCCCAGCTCGCGCGCCTCGGCCAGATCGGCGTTGACCGCATCCGTGCCGGCCGGCGAGGCCAGATAGGCGAACGCCGCCCGCGCGTCGAGCCCGATCGACCCGGCCAGCTGGGCCAGCTCGGCATGCGAGCCGAGGTCGGCCCCCAGCGCGAAGTGCGCGTGCTGCAAGGTTTCGATCATGTTGAGCTGCAGCTCCTGCGCCGCCGCCCAGGCCACGAGCCGGTGCGCGTCGAACGTGTTGGCCGCCACCGCCCGGTCGTAGTCGAGCGCCAGCGCCTCACCGCGGACGATCGCCGTCACGTGCGCGATCATCTGGTCGACCTCCCGCGGGTCGCCGACCTTGGCTGTCATGGCCTGCCTGATCGGCAACGGCGCCGGGACCGGCGCGGGGTCGAGCTGGTACGCCCGGAACGTCATCGACGCGCCACCGGGGAAACCGAGCAGCACCGCCTCCAGCCGGCGCTTGCCCAGATAGCACCAGGGGCAGACGAGGTCGTACCAGATCTCTATGTTCAAGATTGTTCAATCCGGTCAGGGGTGGCGGCGGGACGGTCGGAGGAGGCCTGCTCGCGGATCTGCCGCTTGAGCCGCCCGAGGATCGCCGTGCCTCCGCGGATCCGCAGCGGGCTGATCGCCGTGGCCAGCCCCATCCGGTTGTAGAGGTCGTCCGGCACCGCCAGGATCTCGCTGGTCGACGCGCCCTCCAGGCCCTCGGCGAGGATGCCCGCGAAGGCCCGCGTCGTCGGCGCTTCGGGCGGGCAGTCGAAGTAGGTGCGGACCGTGTCGTCGGGCTGCACCTCGGCGCGCAGGAAGAACTGCGTCTGGCATTCCGGCACCTGCTCCATGCCCTCGTGGCCTCGGAGGGAGTCGGGCAGCGGGGGCACCGCGTCGGAGAACTCCAGCAGCATCTCCAGCACCACGTCGCGCGGCGCGGAGGCGAAGTCGTCCACGATCTCGGCCAGTTTGGCAGGCATGTCGCTCACGGCTCCGACCTTACGTCGAGGGGGTCAGGCCGCGGCCGAGGTCGGCACGAGGGCCAGATCACTGAGGCTGATGATGCCCACCACGTTGCGGTCCGCGTCGCAGACCAGCAGCCGCCGGACGCCACGCTCGCGCATCGCGTGGATGGCCTCGTCCACTCCGGCCGACTGCTCGATCATGATCAGCTCGTGGGTGGCGATCGAGGCCAGGGTCGTCGACTTCGGCGGCCGGCCGTCGGCGATGGCCCGCACCACGATGTCGCGATCGGTGACCAGCCCGGAGATGGTCGGGCCGTCGGTCACCACGACATCGCCGATGGACTGGTCACGCATCGCCTGCGCCGCCTCGTCCAGCATGGTGTCGCCCGGCAGGTAGACCACCCGCCTGGTCATGACCTCAGCGACCGTGGTCCTCGCCATGGGTGGTGACCTCCCCGTTCTCATGTCACTCGTGTCTCGCCCGTACCCGTGCTATCCGATCGTTACACGCACCACGTCGGCGATCGGTACATCGTGTCGCTCGTTGGTGCGGCGGTCGCGGACCTCGGCGTACCCCTCGGCCAGCCGGCGGCCGACCACCACGACGCGCCGGATGCCGATCAGCTCGGCGTCGGTGAACTTCACGCCGGCCGACAGCTGCGGCCGGTCGTCGACCAGCACCCGCAGGCCCTGGTCGGTCAGCTCCGCGGCCAGGGCCAGGGCGGCGTCGCTCTGCCCGTCCTTGCCGGCCGCGATGACGTGCACGTCGGCCGGGGCGACCTCGTCCGGCCAGAGCAGGCCGCGGTCGTCGTGGTGCTGCTCGGCGACGGCGGCAACCGCACGGGAGACCCCGATGCCGTAGCTGCCCATGGTCGGGCGCACCGGCTTGCCGTCCGCGCCGAGCACGTCGACCGAGAAGACGTCGGTGTAGCGGCGGCCGAGCTGGAAGATGTGCCCGATCTCGATGCCGCGCCGGATGGCCAGCTCGCCCTCGCCGCAGGCCGGGCAGCTGTCGCCGGCGCGGACCTCGGCCGCCTCGATCGTGCCGTCGGGGGTGAAGTCGCGGCCGGCGACCACCGAGGTCGCGTGCCGGCCGGGCTCGTTGGCGCCGGTGAGCCAGGCCGTGCCGGGGGCCACCCGGGGGTCGGCGAGATAGCGCACGTCGAGGCCCTGCGGACCGATGTAGCCCTTGACCAGGTCGGGCCGGGCGGCGAAGTCGTCGAACATGGTGGCGGTCGCCGGGCTCAGGGCCGCGTTGAGGCGCTTGAGGTCGACCTCGCGGTCACCCGGCACGCCGATGACCAGCAGGCTGTCCTCCTGGCCGGGGTGATGCACGGTGACGACGACGTTCTTGAGGGTGTCGGCCGCGGTCCAGTCGGTGCGGCCGTCGAGAGCTTCCTTGTTGGCCAGCTCGACGAGTGCGGCGATCGTCGGGGTCTCTGGAGTGTCGTGGACGGTCAGAGGGAGGTGCTCGCGCTCCGGGACAGCGGGGACCGGGGTCACCACGGCTTCGGTGTTAGCCGCGTAACCACAGGTGGTGCAGGCCACGAACGTGTCCTCGCCCACCTCGGAGGTGGCCAGGAACTCCTCCGAGGCCGAGCCGCCCATCGCCCCGGACATCGCCGACACGATGGTGTGGTCGAGGCCGAGGCGGTCGAAGATGCGCTGGTACGCCGCGCGGTGCCGGGCGTACGACTCGGCCAGGCCGGCATCGGAGAGGTCGAACGAATACGCGTCCTTCATCAGGAACTCGCGGCCGCGCAGCAGACCGGCGCGCGGGCGGGCCTCGTCGCGGAACTTGGTCTGCACCTGGAACAGGATCAGCGGGAAGTCCCGGTAGGAGCTGGTCATGTCCTGCACCAGCAGGGCGAACATCTCCTCGTGGGTGGGCGCCAGCAGGAAGTCCGCGCCGCGGCGGTCCTTGAGCTTGAACAGATCGTCGCCGTACTCGGTCCAGCGGCCGGTCACGTCGTACGGCTCGCGGGGGAGCAGGGCCGGGAAGGACACCTCCTGGCCGCCGATCGCTGCCATCTCCTCGCGGACGATCGCGGTGATCCGGTCCAGCACGAGCTTGCCGAGCGGCAGCCAGGTGTAGCCGCCCGGAGCCGAGCGCCGGATGTAACCGGCCCGCAGCAGCAGCCGGTGACTCGGCACCTCCGCCTCGGCCGGCTCCTCGCGCAGGGTCTTGAGCAGCATCCTGGACATCCGCAGCAGCATGCGACGAAGCCTAGAAGCCACCACCGACAGGAATCATCCGGTTATCCGGTGTCGCCAGCGTCACGCTGACGGGCGGCCGGGCCGGTGCAAAACTGGCTGAAGCGGCCGCACGGAACGGGGGAAGTGGCCATGAGCTGGAACAACTTCGTGGCGCTGGGCGACAGCTTCACCGAGGGCATGGACGATTCGTACCCGGACGGCACCTATCGCGGGTGGGCCGATCTGGTGGCCGCCCGGCTCGCCGTCGACGCCGGCCCCGGCTTCGGTTACGCCAACCTCGCCGTCCGCGGCAACGTGCTCGACCAGGTCCTCACCGAGCAGCTCGGCCCCGCGCTGGCCATGCGGCCCAGCCTGGTGAGCTTCGCGGCGGGGGGCAACGACATCCTGCGCCGGCGGGTCGACGCGTACGGGCTGGTCCAGCGGATCGATCCGGCGATCGCGCAGCTGCGGGCGGCTGGGGCCGACGTGATCCTGTTCCGGTTCGCGGACGTCACTGTCCACCTGCCCGGCCAGCGCATCGTCGGGCCCCGGGCCGCCGCCCTCAACGACGGCGCCCGAGAGCTGGCCGACCGGCACGGCGCCATCCTGATCGACCTCTTCGCCGACGACGCCTTCCACAATCCGCTGCTGTGGAGCTCTGACCGCCTGCACCTGTCCGCGGCCGGGCACCGCCGGGTCGCCGCCCACGTGCTCGACGCCCTCGGTGTCGGTGTCGACGAGGAGTGGCTGCTCGTGCCGCCGATGCCGGCGCCCACCCCGTGGTTGCTGGCCCGCGGGGCCGACCTGCGCTGGGCCGGGCAGCACCTCGCACCCTGGATCAAACGGCGGCTCGCCGGCGCCTCCTCCGGTGATCTCGTGACGGCTAAGCGTCCCGAGCTGCGTCCCATCGAAGCGATAGCGTGAGTGACATGTCAGTAGAGAACGATCCGGCGCCGGCCCTGCAGGCGTACGCCCACCCCGACAAGCTGGTCACCACCGAGTGGCTCGCCGCCCACCTGGACACCCCCGGACTCGTGGTCGTCGAGTCCGACGAGGATGTGCTGCTCTACGAGAGCGGTCACATCCCCGGCTCGGTCAAGGTCGACTGGCATCTCGAGCTCAACGACCAGCTCACCCGGGACTATCTCGACCCGGCCGCGTTCGCCGCGATGTGCGAGGCCAAGGGCATCGGCCGGGACGACACGATCGTGTTCTACGGCGACAACTTCAACTGGTGGGCGGCGTACGCCCTGTGGGTCTTCAGCCTGTTCGGGCACCGCGACGTGCGCCTGCTCGACGGCGGCCGGCAGAAGTGGGTGGCCGAGGGCCGCGAGCTGACCCGCGACCGCACCGAGCGCGCCCCGGCGACCTATCCGGTGCCGCAGCGCGAGGACGGCCCGCTGCGCGCGTTCCGGGACCAGGTCATGGCCCACATCTCGAGCGGTCGCCCGCTGGTCGACGTGCGGTCCCCGCAGGAATACACGGGCGAGCTGACCCACATGGCGGCGTACCCGCAGGAGGGTGCGCTGCGCGGCGGGCACATCCCCGGTGCGCTCAGCAAGCCGTGGAAGTCGGCGGCCAACGAGGACGGCACCTTCAAGCCGGCCGACGAGCTCACCAAGATCTACCGGGACGAGCTGGGGCTGGAGACCGGTGATGACGTGATCGCGTACTGCCGGATCGGCGAGCGGTCCAGCCACACCTGGTTCGTGCTGCACCACCTGCTCGGCTATCCGCAGGTCCGCAACTACGACGGCTCCTGGACCGAGTGGGGCAACCTCGTGCGCGCTCCCATCGCCAAGGGCGCCGAGCCGGGCGGTCTCTCCTGACGGTCCGCGTGGCGGCCGCCGCCTAGATTCGGCGGCATGGGAGCAGCCTGGCGGGATCACAGCGCCACGATCCTCGCCACGTTGCTGCTCCTGCCGCCGGCCGCCGTCGCTGCGTACCGGTGGCGGCGCCGGAGCCGGTCCCGGCGCGAAGCTCTCGCCGAGGTCGGTCTGCTCTGCTGGACGCTGCCGTTCATCGGCATGCTCTTCACCCCGCAGGGCACGCCGCGGTCGATCGACCTCGTGCCGCTGCACGACCTGCCGTCCTGGTTCTCCGGGGATCCGGGCACGGCGGTCGCGCAGTTCGCC
Source organism: Actinoplanes sp. NPDC004185 (assembly GCF_053603475.1). Lineage (NCBI taxonomy): Bacteria > Bacillati > Actinomycetota > Actinomycetes > Micromonosporales > Micromonosporaceae > Actinoplanes > Actinoplanes sp. NPDC004185. The sequence continues at coordinate 100,042 of NZ_JBSGFR010000004.1, forward strand.
GGCAACCTGGCGGTCCTGGCCGGGGTCGGTTTCTTCCTGCCCATCCGGTTCAGCTGGGCTGCCTCGCTGCTGTGCGTCATGGCGATCGCCGCGGTCAGTGCGGTCGTGATCGAGGCCCTGCAGTGGGTGCTGGCCATCGGCCGGGTCTCCAGCGTGGACGACGTGATCGTCAACACGGCCGGTGCGGTGCTCGCGGCCGCCTGTTCGGGCCGGTGGTGGGTCACGGAAAAGGCGGACACCGAAGGTCAGACCGTGCCGGTACCCTGAGCGCCTCAGCGCCGAGGGGGAGGGCGACGAACCGACGTGAGCAACACCTTTCAAGTCGACCTGCGGGGCATCGTCGACCTGCTCAGCCATCATCTCTATGCCAGCCCGCGGGTCTACGTGCGCGAGCTCTTGCAGAACGCGGTCGACGCGATCACCGCGCTGCGGCCGGACGCGGCCGGTGACACCCCGCGGATCAGCATCGAGTCCGCCGGCACGACCGGTGACGGCACCCTGCGCATCGCCGACAACGGCATCGGTCTCACCGAGGCGCAGGTGCACGAGCTGCTGGCCACCATCGGGCGCAGCTCCAAGCGCGACGAGCTCGGCTTCGCCCGGCACGAGTTCCTCGGCCAGTTCGGCATCGGCCTGCTGTCCTGCTTCCTCGTCGCCGACGAGATCCGCGTGCACACCCGCCATGCCGACGCGCCGCCGGTGCTGTGGACGGGGTACGCCGACGGTCGCTACGACGTACGGCCCGGGCCGGAGCGGGAGCCCGGCACGTCGGTGACCCTGATCCCGCGCCGCGGTTCCGAGATGTTCCTGGCCGGCCCCACGGTCACCCAGCTCGCCACCCTCTACGGCTCGCTGCTGCCGGTCGGCGTGACGGTGGACGGCACCACCGTCACCGTCGGCGAGGTCCCCTGGGCCGCCGGTCGCCGGGCCGCGATCTCGTACGCGGAACGCACCCTCGGCTTCACCCCCTTCGACGTGATCGAGCTCGACGTCCCCGAGGCCGGGCTCACCGGCGCCGCGTTCGTGCTGCCCACCCCGGTCAACCCGGCCACCCGCGGCGGTCACCGGGTCTACCTCAAGCGCATGCTGCTGGCCGAGGCCGTCGAGGGCCTGCTGCCGGAGTGGGCCTTCTTCGCCCGCTGCGTGGTCGACAGCACCGAGCTGCGCCCGACCGCCAGCCGCGAGGCCCTCTACGACGACAGTCTGCTGGTCGCCACCCGCGAGGCCATCGCCGACCAGCTGCGGGGCTGGCTGGTCCGGCTCGCGTCGACCGACCCGCGCCGGCTGGCCGAGTTCCTGCGCATCCACCACCTCGGGGTCAAGGCGCTCGCCCTGCACGACGACGAGATGCTGCGCCTGGTCGAGCAGTGGTGGCCGATGGAGACCAACACCGGCCAGATGACTCTGGCCGAGTTCCGCAGCCGGCACGGCCTCATCCGGTACGCGGCCACGACCGACGAGTTCCGCCAGCTCGCCGCCGTCGCCGCCGCCCAGGACGTGGGGCTGATCAACGGTGGCTACACCTACGACGCCGAGATCGTCGAGCGGTTGCCGCAGCTCGACCGGGCCATCAAGGTCGAGCGGCTGGAGCCGACCGACCTGGCGACCCGCTTCGACGCCCTGGACGCCGCCACCGAGCTTCGGCTGCGCCCGTTCCTGTCGGCCGCCCAGCGCCGGCTCGACCGGCTCGGCTGCGAGGTGGTCGTGCGCACCTTCGAGCCGGCCAACCTGCCCGCGCTCTTCCTGGTCAGCCGGGCGGCGCACTTCCACGAGGAGTTCACCGCCACCCGGGAGAAGGCCGACGAGCTGTGGGGCGGTGTGCTCGATGCGCTCGCCGACAGCGACCCGCCGGACCGCCCGCAGCTGGTCCTGAACCACCGCAACCCGCTGGTCCGCCGGGTGACCGCGATCGGGGACGCCGACCTGACGGCGCTGGCCGTCGAGGCTCTGTACGGCCAGGCGCTGCTGCTCGGCTACCACCCGATCCGGCCCGCGGACGCGGCCCTGCTCAACACGTCGTTCCTCGGCCTGCTGGGTCGGGCGGTCCCGGGGGAGGCGCAGTGAGCCGGTCCGCCGAGGAGCTGTGGGGGCTGCTCCAGGAGGCCCACCGGATGCCGTACGGGGCCGCGCAGATCGCCGTCATCGAGCAGGTGATCCGGCACGCCGACGCGCTCGGCGACCGTGAGCTGGGCTATCAGGCGCGCATCCTGGCCACGACGGCGTACACGTACGGCGGTGAGGTGGCGAAGTCGTTCGTCACCTTCTCCTGGTGCCTGAGCGACTTCGACCGCGACCCGGCGCCCTTCCACGCCCGCACCGAGCAGGACCTGCTGTGGCACTTCAAATACATGGTGTCGGCGCTGACCAAGTTCCCCGAGGTGCCGCTGGCCCGCACCTACGCCGTGCTGGACGACATGGAACGCCGTTACCTGGAGGCCGGCCACAGCCTGCAGGCGGTCCACAAGCATCGGTACGTGGTGGCCCGGCACGTCGGCCTGGAGGACGAGGCCGACCGGCTCTACGAGCGGTGGAACACCACGCCCCGCGACGATCTCTCCGACTGTGCCGGCTGTGACCCGTCGGCGCAGGTCACCTATCTCTCCAGCCGGGGCCGCGACGAGGAGGCGGTGGCTCTGGCCGAGCCGGTGCTGGCCGGGCGGCTGAGCTGCACCGAGCAGCCGCAGACCATCCTCAGCGGCCTGATGGTGCCCTATCTGCGCACCGGCCGGCTGGAGGAGGCGGCCGACGCTCACCGCCGGTCGTACAGATTGATGCGCGGCAACCTCGCCGATCTGTGGGAGATCGGTGACCACATCGCGTTCTGTGCGCGGACCGGCAACGAGAACCGTGGGCTGGAGATCCTGCAACGGCACATCGACTGGCTGGAGCGGGCGCCGTCGCCGGCCGCGGGCATGAATTTCGCCGCGTCGTCGGCTCTGTTGCTGCGCCGGCTCGTCGCCCTGGGCCACGGCAAGACGATCGTGCACCGCCGGGACAAGGACGACGTCACCGCCGAGGATCTCGCCGAGGAGCTGGCGGCGTTCGCCACCGCTCTGTCGCTGCGTTTCGACGCGCGTAACGGCACCACGGCGCAGAGCCGGCTGATCGCCGCGGAGATCGCCGCGCAGCCCTACGACGTGGTCCTGCCGTTGTCGGCGTCGGCCCGGCGACGTCCGGCTCCGGCACTGCAGCCGTTGCCCAAGCTTGCCGAGCCGGTCGACATCCCGGCCGACGCGGACGCCGACACGCTGCTCGGCCTGGCCGAGGAGCACGAGCTGCAGGACCGCGACGACGAGGCCGACGCGGTCCTGGCCGTGTACGACGCCAAGTTCGGCAAAGGCGAGGATGTGGTGGCCTCGGCCGACGGTGATCCCGCGGTGATGCAGCGCGCGGCCCGCCGGGCGATGTTGCTCGGCAGCCAGCTGTGGCGCGCCGACGACCAGGACGGCACGGGGGTTGTGTGGCGCCGGGCGATCGACCTGTTCACCGCGGCCGGCTCGGAGGGCGACGCCTCGGTGGCCCGGGGCCGGCTCGGCGTCTCGGTGGCGCTGGCCGGTCGGGCCGACGAGGGCCGGGCGCTGATCGAGCCGGACACCGCCTATCAGGAGGAGCACGGTGACGCCCGGCAGCGGGCGGCCGCCTGGTCCCGGCTGGCGTTGATCAATCTGGTCCAGGACCGCCCCGAGGAGGCCAACGAGGCGCACGACCGGTCGGAGCTGGCCGCCGCCGAGACCGACGATCCCCGCCTGCGGGCCTTCTATCTGGCCCGGCGCGCTTCGAACCGGGCCGCCGCCGGCCGTCACGAGGAGGCCCTGGCGGCCGCGGCCGAGGCGCGCGCCTACTTCCAGGAGCACGGTCCGGCGCTGCGGCTGGCCGACGCGGCCGCCCTGTTCGGCCAGCTCACCAATGATCCGGAGGAGGCCGCTGCGGCGTTCGGTGAGGTCCTGGCCGCGGGCGAGCCGGCCGCCGCGCTCACCGCGCGGCTCGGCCGGGGCCGGGCCCTGGTCCACCTCGACCGGCTCGGTGAGGCGATCGACGATCTGGTCGAGGCGGTCGCGCTCTGCGCCGAGCAGGACCTGGACGAGGGCGGGGCGTTCATCCGGCAGGAGCTGGCGGACGCATACCGGCAGGCCGGGAGGATCGTGGAGGCGGCCGAGGTCGCCGAGGAGGCGCTCGCGGGGCTCGAACGGCTCGGCCACGACGAGGCCGCCGACAACACCCGGTTCCTGCTGGCCGGGCTCTATCGCCAGCTCGGTGACAACACCGGCTCGCTCGCGCTCTACGAGGAGCTGGTCGGGCGGCTGGCCGACAATCCGGCCGGTCGTGGTCAGATCCGGGAGAACGCCGGGGATCTGTTGTTCCGGCTGGACCGGGACGCCGAGGCCGCGGAGTGGTTCGGTGCCGGGGCCGAGGATCTGCGGGTGGCCGGCGATCCGCTCGGTGAGCTGCGGTTGCTGCGCCGCCGGGTGATGGCCCTGCACTGGGCGGACGACGTGGCCGCGGCCGAGGAGACGTTCCGGCTGGCCGAGCGCAAGCACGTCGGCCTGCCCGCCGAGGTGGGCGATGAGCCGGGCGCGGTGTGGGAGCGGGCGATGCTGGGGTTCGAGATGGCCCGGCTGCTGCTGGCCCGGGGCCGCGCGGCCGAGGCTGTGCCGTACGTCACCGGTGCGCCGGAGCGGCTGCGCGAGGTGGGCTCGGCCGGCGAGGCCGACCAGGTCGCGACGCTGCTGGGGGAGGCACTGCTGCGCGCCGGACACCCGCAGCAGGCCGAGGATCTGCTCTGGCCGGTGCTCGGTGAGATGGCCCAGGATGCGCCGCAGCGGCAGGTCACGGCCCGGGTGCTGGCCGAGGCGCTGGAGGCCGGGGGCAACCTCGAGCAGGCCGCGCGGCTGCGTCGCACCGAAGGAGTGGAGGAGGACTAATCGGCTGAACGGCCGTTAAGGCCTCGGCTTGACAGCGGGTTAGAGTTGCCAGGTGACGGTAGATCAGCAGCAGCGTCCGGGCCCGCCGGCCCCCCGCCGGCGCTCGCGCCGGGACGAGATCCTCGAGATCGCGGTCGGCCTCTTCGCCGCACGCGGATATCACGGTGTCTCAATGGATGACATCGGCTCCGCCGCCGGCGTGACCGGCCCGGCCCTCTATCACCACTTCGCCGGTAAAGAGGCCATGCTGGTGGCCGCGCTGATCCCGGTCAGCGAGGGCCTGCTGCACGGCGGCAAGGAACGCGTCGGCCGGCACCCCCAGGACGCGCACGCCGCCCTCACCGACCTGATCGAGTTCCACGTGGAGTTCGCGCTGGCCAATCCCGCGGTCATCGCCCTGCACCTGCACGAGCTCGACCGCCTCCCCGAGGAGCCGCGCCGGCAGATCCGCCGCCTGCAGCGCCTGTACGTCGAGGAGTGGGTCACCGTGCTGGCCACGCTGCGCCCCGAGCTGGAGCCGGGGGAGGCCCGGGTGCTGGCCCACTCCGCGTTCGGCCTGATGAACTCGACGCCGTTCCTCGGCGGTGAGGTCGACCGCCGCCGCCGGGCCGTGCTGCTGCGCGAGGCGACGGTGCACGCCCTCATCGGCCGCTGACTAGACGGGTCGCGGACAGCCCGGCACTGCGAGTGGCCGGCCGCCGAGACGGCCGGGAAGCACGAGGGAAAAGAGCGAGATGATCGAGTCGCTGCTCATCGCCAACCGGGGCGAGATCGCCCGCCGGATCATCCGGACCGCCCGGCGGCTGGGGATCCGGTCGATCGCGGTCCATTCGGAGGCGGACGCGGGGATGCCGTTCGTCGTCGAGGCGGACGAGGCGGTATGCGTGGGACCGGCCAACCCGGCCCAGAGCTACCGCAACACCGAGGCGATCCTGGAGGCCGCCAAGTCGACAGGGGCGCAGGCCGTGCATCCCGGCTACGGCTTCCTGAGCGAGAACGCCGAGTTCGCCCGTACGGTCGAGGCCAACGGCCTGGTGTGGGTCGGCCCCTCGGCCGACGCGATCACCGCGATGGGCGACAAGATCAACGCTCGCAACCTGATGGCGGACGCCGGGGTGCCGGTCGCGCCCGGCACCCATGACCCGGCCGCGACCGTCGAGGCGGCGATCGAGGCCGCGACGACCATCGGCTATCCGGTGATGGTCAAGGCCGCCGCGGGCGGTGGCGGCATGGGCATGGCGGTCGCCGAGGACGAGGACGGCCTGCGCACCGAGTACGACAAGGTCCGCGCGTTCGCCGAGCGGATGTTCGGTGACGGCTCGGTGCTGATCGAGCGCTACTTCCCCCGGGTGCGCCACGTCGAGGTGCAGATCCTGGGCCTGGCCGACGGCCGGGTGGTGGCCCTGAGCGAGCGGGAGTGCTCGGTGCAGCGCCGCAACCAGAAGCTGGTCGAGGAGGCGCCCTCTCCGGCCGTGTCACCGGAGCTGCGCGCACGTTTCCTGGCTGCCGCGGTCAAGGCGGGCGAGGCGGTGGGTTACCGCAACGCCGGCACCGTCGAATGCCTGCTCGACCCCACCACCGGCGAGTTCTTCTTCCTGGAGATGAACACCCGGCTGCAGGTCGAGCACCCGATCACCGAGCTGATCCACGGCATCGACCTGGTCGAGGAGCAGCTGCGGATCGCGTCCGGGGCGGCGCCGACCTTCGATCCGGCGACCATCCACGCCACCACCGGCCACGCGATCGAGCTGCGGATCAACGCGGAGGACCCGAAGCGGTTCCTGCCCGGCCCGGGCCAGGTCACGACCTGGGTGGAGCCCACCGGTGACGGCGTGCGCGTCGACGCCGGCTACGGCCCGGGGACGACCGTCACGCCGTTCTACGACTCGCTGATGGCCAAGCTGATCGTGCTGGGCACCGACCGGGCGGACGCGCTGGCCAAGGCGCGGGCCGCGGTGGCCGGGTTCGAGATCGCCGGCCCCAAGCACAACCTGCCGTTCTTCGCCGAGCTGCTGGAGCACGACGAGTTCCTGTCCGGTGACTACGACACCGGCATCGTCGCCCGGATGCGCCCGGCCAAGGTCAAGAAGGGGTAGCGCTGATGGACACCGTCTCGATCCGCGAGGTCGCTCCGCGCGACGGCCTGCAGAACGAGGAGCCGATCCCGACCGGCAACAAGGTCCGGCTGATCGACGCCCTCTCCGGCACCGGCGTGCGCCGGATCGAGGCGGTGTCCTTCGTGCACCCGAAGGCCATCCCGCAGATGGCCGACGCCGACGAGGTGTGGGCGCAAGCCTGGCACAACCCCGACGTCCGATACTCCGCGCTGATCCCCAACACCCGGGGCGCCGAGCGGGCGATCGCCGCCGGGTTCCGGGAGATCGAGGTGGTGGTGTCGGCCAGCGACACCCACAACCGGCGCAACCTGAACCGCTCGACCGACGAGTCGCTCGACGACATCACCGGCCTCATCCCGCTGATCCACGCGGCCGGCGCCAAGCTCGAGGTCATCGTGGCCACCAGTTTCGGCTGCCCCTTCGAGGGCGACATCGACCCCGAGCGGGTCGCGTCCATCGTGGAGCGGGTCCGCGCCGACGGCGCCGACCGCATCGCGTTCGGCGACACGACCGGCATGGCGACTCCGCGCCGGGTCCGTGACCTGCTCACCGAGGTACGCCCGGACCTGCTGCACTTCCACAACACCAGGGGTACGGGGCTGGCCAACGTGCTGACCGCTCTGGAGCTGGGCGTCACCGAGTTCGACGCGAGCGTGGGCGGGATCGGCGGCTGCCCGTACGCGCCGGGCGCCTCGGGCAACATCGCCACCGAGGAGCTCGTGCACATGCTCGAGGACATGGGAATCCGTACCGGAATCGACCTGGACAAGCTGATCGCGGTGGCGGAACTCGCCGAGGACCTGCTGGGTCGCACACTCCCGTCGGGTGTTCTTCGGGCCGGGCCGCGCACCAGATTGGTCTGATCCGGATTCTCTTTACCGTTCTTTCGCTTCCGGTGCGACGCGATCAATTTTCCGGAATGCCTGCGTGACCCTCGCTGTGCCGCTTCGTTACCAATACCGAGTGGCCGATATCGCCCTGTTCCTTCGGGCGGGCAGTCGGCCCAGGAGGAGTCACGAGCCGACGAACAGGGGCAGGACAATGACGGGACGGGTGGTCGAGCGCGATGCGCGTACGGCGTACCGCTCCGCGTCGGTCCGGCCCGCCGGTGTCTCCGCGCTCATGCCGCCCCACAGCCAGGGGGCGGAGCGGCGCAAGGAGCACCGCGCAGGACGCACCGGATCCCGGTGGGGCCTGCGTGCACTGGTCGTCGGCGGTCTGGCCGGCGCGGCCTGGCTGCTCACCGGCGCTGCCGCGCACGCCGCGGACCGTGATCCGGCGGGTGAGGGACTGTCCCTCGGCTCGTCGCTGATCGGTTCTGTGGTGCACGGCGAGAGCCACAGCGTCCCGGTGGTGGACCGGGTCCTCAAGGCGGCCGTCAAGCCGCTGGATTCCGATCACCACCGACGTCTCGCCGCCGCGGTGGCGCTCCCGGGCCTCATGGGAACGCCGGCCCCGGCCACGAAGAGCAGCAACGACGCGGATCCCTTCCTGGGCGGGGTCGACAGCGTCGTCCGGGAGTTGACCGCCCCACTTCGCCTTTCCGGTGAAGCGGTGGACACCCGGAAACTCGTCCCGGTCACCGATGTCCGGGAGCCCGAGCCGCCGCGGGCGGGGAGTGCGCCGGCGCTGCCGGTGCGGCACTCCGCGACGCGGGTGAGCGGCTCCGAGGTCTCGGGGACCGACGTCTCCGAGGTGGACGCCGAACCGTCCGATGAGGACCTGATCGGTGCCGGCGAGATCGTCGCCGACCAGGTCAGCAAGGTCGGCGAGGTCGTGGACAGGGACGAGGAGGTACCGGCGGCCGAGCGTCAGCCCGACCGGCGGGACCAGGTGGGAAAGACCGTCGCCCGGCAGCACACCTTCGCTGCCGACCGGCACCGGGCCGCCGCCACGGCGGCCGAGCCGGAGACGGTCAGCGACACACCCGGCGGTGACGGACCCGCGCCTCTGCGGGTTCACCTCGGGGCAGCGAACGGCGTTCCGGCCTCCGGGCCGTCAACTGCGACGGAGGGCGGCTCTGCGGCCTTCCTTCCGGCCAAGGTCGCGGACAGCACGGTGGCGTGCCACCGGCTGCCCATCGCGGCCGATGTCGAGGTCCGGCGCCATGACGCCGAGGCACCGACCGTCTCACCTGACTAGTACCGGCACCGGCCGGCATCTCCGTCAACCGCGGTACGTCAGCGGATGCGGTGTGCCCGCACCACGGGCCTGATTCCCCAACCGCTTGCGAACAGGCGGCGAATCACCTCGGGGCCCAGCTGACGGTACGCCACCGCTCTGCAATGCGTCACCCGTAATGGGCGCACGTCGACAGGCGGGGTCAGGGCAGTCCATGAAAAACGCTCGTGGCACCGCTGCGCCCGAAAGCACCGATCAATTGAATACGCGTCTCACCATTTTCTGACAATTCTGAAAGGCATCTTCTTTCCATGAAGACTTGGGTTCGTAAGACTCTCAGCGTCGGTGTCCTGGCGGCCGGCGCCCTGCTGTTCGCCCCCGGCGCAGCGCAGGCCGACGTCTCGCAGGACAGCTCCGGCAACGTCGGCATCCTCAACGGCACGCAGGTGTTCGCCCCGATCGCCGTGCCGCTGAACGTGGTCGGCAACTCGATCGGCGTGGCCGGCGAGGCCAACTCGGCCGGCTCGGGCATCAACTTCGTCGAGAGCGGCCAGCACCGCAAGCGTGGTGGCAAGAACGGCCGTCACGTCTCGCAGAACACCTCGGGCAACTTCGGCATCGCCAACGGGACCCAGGCGTACCTGCCGATCTCCGTGCCGGTGAACGTGGTCGGCAACTCCGCCGCCGTGCTGGGCCTGGCCAACGCTTCCGGCGCCGGTGTGAACCACGTCGAGAGCACCAAGGTCGAGCACGGCAAGGGTGGCCGGGGCGGCCGCGGCGCCGACCAGAACTCCTCCGGCAACTTCGGGGTTCTGAACGGCACGCAGGTCTACGCGCCGATCGACGTCCCGATCAACCTGTGCGGCAACGCGCTCAGCATCCTGGGCCTGGCCCAGTCGCAGGCGGCGTGCGTCAACAATGTCGGTGGCGGCCACCGCCGCGAGTCCACCTCGCAGGACACCTCGGGCAACTACGGCGTGCTGAACGGCACCCAGGTCTACGCCCCGATCTCCGCGCCGCTGAACATCGCCGGCAACTCGATCGGTGTCGCCGGCGAGGCCAACTCGGCCGCCGTCGCGAAGAACGAGTCGGCCCGTGGCCACGACTTCTCGCAGGACTCGTCCCGCAACGTGGGCATCCTGAACGGCACGCAGCTCGCGGCGCCGATCAGCATCCCGATCAACGTCTGCGGCAACTCGCTCGCCGTCCTCGGCCTGGCGAACTCGGCGGCGGCGTGCGCCAACGACGTCGACGTCGACGGTGACCGCGGTCACGGCCACGGCCACAACGGCAACGGCGGCGACAACGGCCACGGCCACGGCCACAACGGCAACGGTGGCGACAACGGCGACAAGGACGACGACGACTACGTGGCCGGCGACGGTGACGACAAGGGCAACGGCTACGGCGACAAGGACGACGACGACGTCGCGGGCGACGGCGGCAGCAAGGGCGACAACTACGGCAAGCCGGCTCGCAAGAGCACCCAGGAGGCGGGCGCCGTGGACGGCCTCACCCAGAACCTGAGCAACGCGGGTGGCCTGAACGTCGGTGGCCTCAGCGTCCTCGACACCCTCGGCAAGTAAGTAGTTGCGATGAGGCCCGGGTCACGCCGGTCCCGGGCGTGACCCGAGCGACGCCCCTGGGCGTCGGGCAGTAAACCGGCGCTCCTCCACAGCGCCGGTCGCACGAAACGGACGGGAGTCCCCGCTACCTGCGGGGGCTCCCGTTCGGCGTGTCTGGTCTCCGTCCCCGGAATGCGTTAGCCTAACGATCGTTCAGGGACGAACGAAGGGGATCAGGTGGCACTCGATGAGGACGCGCTCGCACAGGCGCGCAAGCGGGCGATGGCCGGCGGCGCCGAGCGCTATCACGCCGCCAACGCCGCCAAGGGCAAGCTCTTCGCCCGCGAGCGGATCGCGCTGCTCGTCGATGACGGCTCCTTCGTCGAGGACGGGCTCTACGCCAACAGCCTGGCTGACGGACTGCCCGCAGACGGGGTGATCACCGGAAACGCCCGGATCGGCGGGCGCGAGGTGTGCGTGATGGCCAACGACTCGACCGTCAAGGCCGGCTCCTGGGGCGCTCGTACGGTCGAGAAGATCATCCGGATCATCGAGCGGGCGTACGAGTACGGCGTACCCATGGTCTATCTGGTCGATTCCGCGGGCGCGCGGATCACCGACCAGGTCGACCTGTTCCCCGGCCCGCGCGGGGCCGGCAAGATCTTCCACACCCAGGTCCGGGCCTCCGGCTCGATCCCGCAGGTCTGCGCCCTGTTCGGCCCCTCGGCCGCGGGCGGGGCCTACATCCCGGCCTTCTGTGACGTGGTCGCGATGGTCGAGGGCAACGCGAGCATGTATCTCGGCTCCGACCGGATGGTCGAGATGGTCACCGGGGAGAAGACGACGCTCGAGGCGATGGGCGGCGCCCGGGTGCACTGCGCCGAGTCCGGGGTCGGGCACTTCCTCTGCAAGACCGAGCAGGACGCGCTCGACGTGGTCCGCTCGTATCTTTCCTATCTGCCGGCGAACTGGACGCAGCAGCCGCCGGTGGCCGAGGCGCAGGAGCCCGCGGCGGTCGACCTCGCCGCGCTGGTCCCGGTCAGCGAGCGCCAGGCCTTCGACATGCGCCGGTACGTGAAGGGCATCGTCGACAAGGGTTCCTTCTTCGAGATCCACGCGCTGTGGGCCCGGGAGCTGACAGTCGGCTTCGCCCGGCTCGACGGCCAGGTCATCGGCGTGGTCGGCAACAACTCGATGTTCAAGGGCGGCGTGCTGTTCGTCGACTCGGCCGACAAGGCCAGCCGTTTCGTCCAGCTCTGCGACGCCTTCAACGTGCCGCTGCTGTTCCTGTCGGACGTGCCCGGCTTCATGGTCGGCAGCGCGGTCGAGAAGCAGGGCATCATCCGGCACGGCGCCAAGATGATCAGTGCGATCTCCGAGGCCACCGTGCCCAAGATCTGCGTCGTGGTGCGCAAGGCCTACGGCGCGGGCCTGTACGCGATGGCCGGTCCCGGCTTCGACCCGGAGGCGACCATCGCCCTGCCCACCGCCAAGATCGCGGTGATGGGCGCGGAGGCGGCCGTGAACGCCGTCTACGCCAACAAGATCGCGGCGTTGCCCGAGGACGAGCGGGCGGCCTTCGTGGCCGAGCGCCGGGCCGAGTACGAGCGCGACATCGACATCCTGCGGCTGGCCAGCGAGCTGGTCATCGACACCATCGTGGAGCCCGCCGACCTGCGCGGCGAGCTCGTCCGCCGGTTCGCCGCCGCGCGCGGCAAGGACCGCGGATTCTCCCGGCGCCGGCACGGCGTCACCCCGGTCTAGAAAGGACCCGTCATGGTTGACTTCCGGCTCAGCGAGGAGCAGGAGGCGCTGGTCATCAGCGTGCGGGAGTTCGCCCGCGAGCAGGTGGCACCGGTCATCGCCGAGCACTACGAGAAGAAGACGTTCCCCTACGAAGTGATCCGGCAGATGGGCAAGATGGGCCTCTTCGGCCTGCCCTTCGCCGAGGAGCACGGTGGCATGGGCGGTGACTACTTCGCGCTCTGCCTGGCCCTGGAGGAGCTGGCCCGGGTCGACAGCAGCGTGGCGATCACCCTGGAGGCGGGCGTCTCGCTGGGTGCGATGCCGATCTACCGCTTCGGTACGGACGCCCAGAAGGCCGAGTGGCTGCCCCGGCTGACCAGCGGTGAGGCGCTGGCGGCGTTCGGGCTCACCGAGCCGGGCACGGGCTCCGACGCCGGCGCCACCACCACCCGCGCGGTGCTGGACGAGCGGACGAACGAGTGGGTGATCAACGGCTCCAAGGCGTTCATCACCAACTCCGGCACCGACATCACCTGCTTGGTCACGGTGATGGCCGCGACCGGCACGAAGGCGGACGGCAGCAAGGAGCTGTCCACCATCATCGTGCCGTCGGGCACTCCCGGCTTCACCGTCGCGCCCGGCTACTCCAAGGTCGGCTGGTGTGCCTCCGACACCCACGAGCTGGCCTTCGACGACGTCCGGGTGCCGGCGGCCAACCTGCTCGGCGAGCGGGGCCGGGGCTTCGCGCAGTTCCTGCGCATCCTGGACGAGGGCCGGATCGCCATCGCGGCGCTCTCGGTCGGCCTGGCCCAGGGCTGCGTCGACGAATCGGTCAAGTACGCCAAGGAACGCCAGGCGTTCGGCCGGCCGATCGGCAACTACCAGGCCGTCCAGTTCATGATCGCGGACATGGAGATGCGCGCGCACACCGCGCGGATCGCGTACTACGAGGCCGCGGCCCGGATGCTGGCCGGCGAGGACTTCAAGCACCAAGCGGCGCTGGCCAAGCTGTACGCGAGCGAGGCCGCGATGGACAACGCCCGGTACGCGACCCAGGTGCACGGCGGCTACGGCTTCATGAACGAGTCCGCGGTGGGCCGCTTCTACCGCGACGCGAAGATCCTGGAGATCGGTGAGGGTACGTCCGAAGTGCAACGCATGATCATCGCCCGCGGCCTCGGACTGTAGATCTTGGACTCCCGGTCGGTTTCTGCGGCAAATCCGACGGCGGGAGCGTCGGTTACTCGACACATTGCATGCTGAAGTCGGCATCCATCGATCTGGGTGCCTAGGTTCGAGACATGACGTCCGATCACGGGGCGGACCAGGATGGTCCGGGATTCGACGCCGTGCTGCGCAGTTACCGGCTGCGGGCGAAGCTGACCCAGGACGAGCTGGCCGCTCGGGCCGGGGTCGGTGTGCGGACGGTGCGTGACCTCGAACGGGGTCGCGCCTCCAGACCGCAGCGGACCACGGTGGAACTGCTCGCGGCCGCACTCGGCCTGGCCGGCGCGGACAGGCTCGCCTTCCTGGCTGCCGCGCGCGGTCACCAGGCCGGTGCGTCCGCGCAGCCGCGCTACGTACGCCTGCCGCCGGCCGGTGATCTGATCGGCCGCGACGGTGATGTCGCCGAGCTGGTCACCCGCCTCTCCCCGGCCCGCGACGACGGACCGCGGGGCGTCACGCTGGTCGGCCTGGCCGGGGTGGGCAAGACCAGCCTCGCGCTCACCGTGGCGCACCGGGTCGCTCCCGCCCATCCGGGCGGTGTCGCCGGCATCGTCGTCACCGACGGCTCCACCGCCGGCGAGGTGCTCGGCAGCGTCGCCGCGGTCTTCGGAGTGGGCCGGGCCGACGATCTCGCGCCGCGGTTCGCCGGCCGGTCCGCGCTGCTGCTCGTCGACGCGGTCGACCGCGCGTCGGAGGCTGTCGCCGAGGCCCTGAGCCGGCTGCTGCGCCAGCACCGGACGCTGCGTTTCCTGGCCACCGGCCGGCACCCGGTCGGCCTGCCCAGCGAGCGGGTCTGGCCGGTCGCGCCGCTGGTCGCGCCGCCGGAGGACGCCGGGCCGGAGCTCGCCGAGGTGGCCGGCTATCCGGCGGTGGCGCTCTTCCTCGACCGGCTGGCCCGGGTCCGCGGCGGCCCGGTCGAGCCGGACGAGGTGGCGTCGCTGTCCGCGCTGGTCCGCCGGCTCGGCGGGCTGCCGATCGCGCTGGAGCTGGCCGCCGCCCGCGGCCGGGTGCTCACCGTCGCCGAGATCCTGGACCGGTACGGCGACCGCGTCCTGGACCTGTCCGGCCGGCCCGCACCCGGTGCCGTGGTCTCCGTCCGGGAGGCCGTCGCCGCCAGCTACCGCCTGCTCGCGCCGGACGAGCAGCGGGCCCTGCACCGCCTCGCGACCTTCCGCAACCGCTGGTCGCTGGACCTGGCCGAGGCGGTGATCGCGGACGGCTCGGCCACCGACGCGGTGCACCTGCTGGACCGGCTGCTGGAGCTGGGCCTGCTCAGCGCCCGTGGCGCCCGCGCCTTCCGGTTCCGCCTGCTGGACGTCGTCGGCGACTTCGCCCTGGAACGGGCCGCCGCCGACGGTGACCTGCCCGCGGCGCGGCACCGGCACGCCGAGGTGCTGGCCGACCTGGCTCAGGAGATCGCGCCCGACCTCAAGGGCGGCCGGCTGGCCGAGGCCGCCGCCCGGCTGGACGACGTCGCCGGTGACCTGGGGGCCGCGCTGACTTTCGCGGCCCGCGAGCATCCGCACATCGCGTTGCGGCTCGCGGCCGCGCTGCCCCGGTGGTGGCGCTTCCGCGGGCGCGACGTCACCGGCCGGCAGTGGCTGCGCCGGCTGCTGGCCGACCCCCGTACGGCGGACGCCGATCTGCTGGTCCGGGCCTGGGCCAAGGTCGGGCTGGCCCAGCTGGCTCTCGAGCACGGCTCGGGCACCGAGGAGATCGGCTCCGCCGAGGCCGCACTGGCCGACTTCGCGGCGCTGGGTGACGTGCCGGGGCAGCTCACCGCGCACACCCAGCTGGCGGCCCTGTGGATGACGGCCGGGGGATACGAGCGGGCTCGCGGGCACGGCGCCGCCGCGCTGGAGCTGGCCCGCAGCAGCGGCCACACCCGTGACATGGCGGTCGCCGAGAACAACCTCACCTGGCATGAGATCCGCGAAGGGGATCTGGGCGCCGCCCGGGACCGGCTCGCCGAGGTGGACCGGCTGGCCAGCCGGTGCGGGGAGCACCGGCTGCGGGCGGTGGCCGCGGCGAACCTCGCTGAGGTCGAGCGGCTGGACGGCCGTTTCGAGCAGGCCGCCCGGCTGGGCCGGGACGCGATGGCGGAGCTGGAGGACGTCGGTGATCCGGGCCACCGTCGCCGGGTGCTCGCGACGGTGGGTCTGGCGCTGGCCGAGAGCGGCCGGGTCGCCGAGGCGCTCGATGTGCTGGCCGAGCTGCGCGGGCCCGAACCGCAAGCGCCGGCCGACGGGCCGGCGGCGATCGTGGAGGCGGCGATCGCCCTGCGGCAGGGCGAGGAGAAGCGGGCGGCGGAGAGTTTCGCGGCTGCCGCCGAGGCGTACGCCGGTGGCCACGATCCCCGTGACACGGTCGAGGCGCTGGTCGGTCTGGTGCGAAGCACTCCGGATGCGGAGCGCCGGCAGGAGGCGGTGGCCAGGCTCGCCGCGATCTGCCGTACGGGTGGGATCACGCTGCTGCCCCGGGAGCGTGACCTGCTCGGACCGGAAGCGCGGCGTGAGCTGGAAGAGCAGCTCTGAAGTGGGCCGGAGTGTGCCAGGGCGTGGACGGCCGGCGCTTGTGTGCCCCCCACACGCCGGCCGTCCCAACGCCCCGGTCACGCGGCGTGAACGAAGGCACCCCCGTTTGCCCAGCCTTCGGCCTCGGCCGCGCCGCGTCCCCCTGCGGAGATCACCCTAACCGGCCGCACCAGGGGATTTGCGGATTTAAGCGGCTTATGTCGAGGCGCTGACGGGCTTCTGCCGGTACTTCTGCCGGTTACTGCCCCGTTCGGCTCAGTGGCCCGGCACGGCCGGTAAGGCCTCTTCCGAGCTGCCGGCGGTCGCGCACGGGTTGACCGCGTCGCGGATGGTCCGCAACGACTCCAGCATCTGCGCCAGCTGATCGGGAGTGAGCTGGTCGATGAACCACCGCTGCACCAGCTCCAGGTGGCCGGGCAGGATCTCGTCGAGCCGGGCCAGGCCGGCGTCGGTGATCACCGCGAAAGAGCTGCGGCGGTCGCTCGGACAGGCTTCGCGGCGGATCAGGCCGCCGCGGTCCATCCGGTCGACGACCCGGGTCACCCCGCTGGTGGACAGGGAGGTCTGGCCGGCGAGGTCGGTCATCCGCAAGCGGTTCTGCGGCGATCGGGCAAGGCGCATCAGCACCTCGAACTCGACCGGGGAGACCCGGTGCTGCTCGAACTGCGCGGCGAAACGGCTGCTCAACCCGGTGAACGCCTCGGCGAAGAGGCCGACGGCGGTGAACCGGGAGTCATCAAAATCGGTACCCACGTGAGCCAGCTTACCAGCGGTCTCTTGACAGGGGGAATATTGCTTGGCATATAGTTGCTCCGTCAGACAACAACCTGGCTCTGCCTTCGAGAGGAAATGTCATGACCGACGTCGCCAGCACCCGCGAGTTCGAGGGCCTGCAGATCCCGGCCGCCGGCACCTACCAGCTGGACGCCGCGCACAAGCGGGTCGGCTTCGTGGTGCGTCACCTGATGGTCAGCAAGGTCCGCGGCAACTTCGCCGAGGCGGACGCGACCATCACCATCGCCGAGGACCCGCTGCAGTCCTCGGTCACCGCTTCGATCGTCACCGCGAGCGTGCAGACCGGCAATGTCGACCGGGACAACCACCTGCGCACCGGCGACTTCTTCGAGGCCGAGAAGTACCCGGCGATCACCTTCCGCAGCACCGGCATCAAGTCGCACTCCGGCGCCGAGTTCGTGCTCGACGGTGAGCTCACCATCAAGGACGTCACCAAGCCCGTCGAGCTCGTCGTCGAGTTCGAGGGTGCGACCACCAGCCCGTACGGTCAGCAGGTCTTCGGTTTCAGCGCGACGACCGAGATCGACCGCGAGGACTGGGGCCTGACCTACAACATGGCGCTCGAGTCCGGCGGCGTCATGATCGGCAAGAAGGTCAAGATCGAGATCGAGGGCGAGGCCATCCGCCAGGTCTGACATCCACCGATCCGCAGCGAAGCGCCGTCCGTCCGGGCGGCGCTTCGCCGTGTCCGGCCCCCTGACTGGCGGCATCACCGGCCGAGTGCGAGGGTAAACGTTGCGCTGCCGCGTGCTTACCCAGAGCTGATGTGTGTCCGATTCGTCCCTGGCCTTGGTTAGCGGGTGCACATACCGTGAGAGCGTCACGCGAACGTGCCAGGAGGAACGATGGGTAAGGACCTCTCCGGGGTCGTCTTCTCGCAGGACGACCGGGTCCACTATCGGCAGAAGGTCCGGCGCTGCCTCGACGTGCTGGCTCTGATGCTGGACGACTTCGCCTTCGACGCGGAGAGCCCGATGACGGGCCTCGAGATCGAGCTCAACCTCATGGACGCGGACGCCGAACCGGCGATGCGCAACGCCGAGATCCTGGCCAACCTGGCCGACCCGACGTTCCAGACCGAGCTCGGCCAGTTCAACCTCGAGCTCAACGCCCGCCCCCGGCTGATCACCGGCAACGGCTTCGCCGACTACGAGGAAGACCTCGTCGAAAGCCTGAGCCGAGCCGAGGACCGGGCGAAGAAGGCCGACAGCACCATCGTGCTCATCGGCAGCCTGCCCACCCTGCAACCCCGGCACCTGGTGCTGGCGAACCTCTCGGCCAACGAGCGGTACCGCGCCCTCAACGACCAGATCGTCGGCGCCCGCGGCGAGCAGTTCAGCGTCGACATCCGCGGCGTCGAACGCCTGCAGACGGCGAACGACTCGATCGCGCCCGAGGCGGCCTGCACCAGCGTGCAGTTCCACCTGCAGGTGCCACCGGACCAGTTCGCGGCGTACTGGAACGCGGCCCAGGCGGTGGCCGGGATCCAGGTGGCGGTGGGGGCCAACTCGCCGTACCTGCACGGCCGGCAGCTCTGGGCCGAGACCCGGATCGCGCTGTTCGAGCAGGCCACCGACACCCGGCCGGACGAGCTGAAAGCCCAAGGGGTACGCCCGAGAGTGTGGTTCGGCGAACGGTGGATCACCTCGGTGTTCGACCTGTTCGAGGAGAACGTCCGGTACTTCCCGCCGCTGCTGCCGATCATGGACGAGGAGGACCCGGTGGCGGTCCTCGAAGCCGGCGGTGTGCCCTGCCTCGGAGAGTTACGCCTGCACAACGGCACGGTCTACCGCTGGAACCGCCCGGTCTACGACGTGATGAACGGCCGCCCCCACCTGCGAGTGGAGAACCGGGTGCTGCCGGCCGGCCCGACCGTGGTCGACATGCTGGCGAACGCGGCCTTCTACTTCGGCCTGGTCCGGCAACTGGCCGAGGAGGATCGCCCGATCTGGACGCAACTCTCCTTCGGCGCGGCGGAGGACAACTTCCACGCCGCGGCCCGCCGCGGCATCGAAACGACGATGTACTGGCCGGGCGCCGGGGAGACGCAGGTGACCGAGCTGGTGCTCGACATTCTGCTGGCCAAGGCCCATGCGGGGCTCGACCTGTTCGGCGTGCACCCGGCGCACCGCGATCGGCTGCTCGGCATCATCGAGGCCCGCTGCCGCACCGGCCGCAACGGTGCGACGTGGCAGACGGAAGCGGTGTGGTCGGCGGAACACCGCCGTGGTCTGGACCGGCAGGGGGCGTTGCACGACATGTTGCTCCGGTACAGCTCCCTGCAGCAGACGAACGAGCCGGTGCACACCTGGCCGGTCGAATAGCTCAGCGGGTCTGGTCCTCACCGGCACGACGGCCCGGCCGGCGCCGGGAATCCTGCACGGGCAGCTCGGCGGTGTCGCCGTCGTCGATCAGCCCGGCGTCTCCGGAGGATGCGCTTTTCGCATCAGCGTCCTTCAAGCCGGCGTCCTTCGGGACAGTGTCCTTTGAGCCGGCGTCCTTCGTTGCGGCCGGCTTCGTGGCAGCCGCCGGCTTGGCCGGCGTTGCGGCGCGGCTGCCGGTTGCTCGCGCTTGCCGGGGAGCGGAAGGCTGCGAGGTGGCGCGCGCTGGAGTCGCCTTTGTGGACTTCGCGGGGGTCTTCTGCGCAGGGGGCGTTTTATCGGAACTGGCGGTATCCGGTGGTCCAGCCTTCGAATCTGGGCCCGGGGAGGCGGCGGTCCTGGGAGCTGGGGGGCGGGTTTCACCCGATTGAGCGTCGTTGATCTTCGCGATCGGGGGAGAGGCGGGCGGCGGGGCGACCGTCGATCGGGTGTCGGACCGGCCCGGGGTGGACGAGGCGGCCGGTCGTGCGCCGCCATCAACCGAGGGAACTCCCGATCTGGGGGAGCCAGCCGGCCGCGACCGACCGCGGGCGGGGGCCGCGACCGACGGGGAGCCGGACTGAGCCGGCGCCGCGGCCGAAGGAGATGCCACGGAGGGCGAGGCGGTCGCAGAAGCGGGGGCCGAGGCGGTGGCAGAAGAGGGGGCCGAGGCGGTTGCGGAAGCGGGGGCTTTGGCCCGGCCGGTGGCGATCGCCGAGGGGTCGATCGCTGAATCGCCGTCACGCTGCGTTGCCTTGCCACGCCGGAACCGGTCCATGAAGGACCGCCGTTGGCGGGGCTCCGCATCGGCCGGCGGAGGGGTGGGTGCGGGCTCCGGAGTTCTTGAGGCGTCCGATTCGGCCCGGCCCTCCGACCGTCCCTTCGGCGCAGACCTGGGCGACGGGACAACCGCGGCGCCGGACCCGACGGATTCCGAACGGGCGCCGCCGGGTCGCGGGGATCCGGCGGTGGCGGGCCGGGCGCCGGCTGACCTAGCGCCCACAGGCTTGGCGGTTTCAGATCCGGCGGCGAGTTCAGCATCTGTGGGCACGGAGTCGGCCGTCTTGGCGCTGACTGCGCCGCCGCCGCGGGACCTCGAGCTACGAGCACTCGCTGCGTCGCCAGGGGCTGCTGGCAAGGCCCCATCCCCCGAAGCGGATCCGGCCATCCGGCGGGCAGCGCCGCGCTGACCCAACGCGACTGTGAGCGCCGACCCCGCCAACCCGGCCAGCACCGCATAAGGCGCAATCAGATAGGCCGACTGCAACGGACCTGGAGTGCCGGTCAGCTGCGGGGCCAGCACGAAGAAAGCCGCCGCCACCAGCAGCGGCCCGACCGCCCCGGACGACGCAGCACCCACCCCCAGGTCACCGCGGCGAACCGCCGGCAGCACGCCGATGACCCCCACCACCAGCGCCGCGAGCAAGGTCAGCAGCGCGCTCGGCCAGTAGATCGTGCCGTACTGGGCGTCGGGGGAGTCCGGGGAGAAGAACTGCCAGCTCGACAGGTAGGTCGCCGAGGGGCGGTGCCAGATCGTGGCCACGACCGCTGCCACGGCCAGGGACCACAGCCAGGCTGCCGTCGCGATCAGGTTCGCCGCCACCGGTCTGGAGACCACCGCCCAGTACGCGATGGCCAGGCCCACGAGCACGCCGATCACCGCGTACCCGCCCGCGATCGTCTGGGGTGAGAACGTGTCCGTCCGTACCGCTGCCCGGGCCGGGAGCGCGATCAGCGCGACCGTCAGCAGGGCGCCGACCGCCGCGGACGCCGCCAGCGCGAAGCGCCAGGGCCCGCCGTCGCCGCGGCCGAGCCGGCTCGCGATGACCGCGCCGAACACGGTCGCGCTCGCCGAGATCCAGGTCGCCCAGCCGAGACTGCCCAGCCAGACGCTGTCGTCGACCGCCACCGCCGGCCACACCACCACGCCCAGGCCGTAGCCGAGGCCGAGCTGGGCGGCGCCCGTCCCCGCGGCCACTCCGGCCGCGGCTGCCACTCGCGCTGTCCAGCCCTTGTCGGCCATGCCGGGCACTGTAGCCGCCGGTGACGATGCCTGCGAATCAATGAGTTGATGCGCCAAGATTGGTTAGGTTGGCGGCAGAGGACGCCCGAACGGAGAGGATCCGGCGATGTCCGACGACGACGAGCGCCGCCGCCTTGATGAGACAGGTGAGTACTTCCCGTTCGCCGAGGATGAGGAAATTCCCCCGATCGGCGGTCCCCTGAAGGATGACCGGACGGCGCAGTTGCCCCGCGCCGCGGGGGATACGGACCGCACGCAGCTCTTCCCGCCGCCGGCGGGGGACGACGCGACGTCGGTGATTCCTCCCGCTGCGACCGACGGTACGCGCACAGAGCGTCACCCTCGCAGCACGGACAACTGGGCTGACGAGGGCGATGCGGTGTGGTCCGCCCGGGCCGGGGTCCGTCCGCCGCGACCCGGATACGGCGACGACTTCACCAGCACGGACTGGGCGACGGTGCCGGCCGACGAGCCACGCGGCCGGTGGTGGACGCCGATCGCGGTGGGCATCGCCGCTTTGCTGCTGTTGGCCCTGCTGGGCTGGGGCATCTACCTGATCGTGCAGTCCACCGGCGGCGACGCCACCCCGGGCGTGACTGCCTCTCCCGCGGCGCCGGTCACCACGGCCGCGACGACTGCGACGACCGCGCCCACCACCACGCCGCCGTCCACGGAGCCGGTGACGACCCAGCCGACCACCTCGGCCCCCGCCACCCCGAGCGACATCACCGTGCCGGCGTTGAAGGGACTTTCCTCGGAGGAGGCGCGGGGAGCTCTCGACCGCAAGGGCCTGAACTACCGCCTGCGCTATGTGACCAGCGATTCTCCGGCCGGGACCGTGATCGACAGCGATCCGGCCGAGGGCCAGCAGGTGCCGGCGGACACGGTGATCACCTTGATCATCGCGGCGGGGCCGACGACGGCGCCGGCCCCCACGCAGACACAGACCACCGGGCCGACCGGCCAGCAGGAGGAGGACTGACTCCGGTCAGCGGTTGGCGCGCAGGGCGCGGGCCTGGATGGCGCCCGTGGTCATGCCCGGCTGACGGCCGTTGCGGGTGCGCGGGTCCGGCGCCTTGCCGACCTGTCGCAGGCCGCCGACCTGCACAAAGATGGACCGGCGCTCGACCGCGTCACCGGACGCGTTGAGCTCGTAGCCGTCCAGCCAGATCCAGCCGTCGTACGTCGGCCAGTCGTGCACCCGGATGACCCGGAAAAGCATGGGCGCCGCGAATTGGACGCTGGCCGCCTTCGTCACGTGTATGACATCGCCGGACCGAGGAAGCACGTCATCTCCTGTCCTGAACCCAGTAGGGGCAAATTGCACTTTGCCGCACGGTGAACACAGATGGTCCAGTGTGCCCGGCTGATGCATCTTTGCACCATAACGAATGTGCCAATCATCGCCACGGTGCGGTTTGGCCGCTCCCGGCCCGGTCGCTGCTCGCGGACTTCATCAAGTCCGGCGAGGACAGTCGGCTACGGTCGGTCCCCAGTGCGCGGCGTCGCTTTTTGGTGCATTGCTGCGTACCCGGCGCTTGTATCCCAGGCTCCCACAAGAACACTAAGTGACGTGCGCCATACGGAAAGATTGCACCACGAGGCGAATCGATGCAAGTTGCAGGTCAGCCGAAAGTGACTAAACGATCACTGTGGACGCTTGAGGGATCAAGAGACCACCAGAGAGACTGAGGGCGACAACGCCGTACGGTGGAGCCCGCGCCGTCCGGTCGCATGATGCCACGCAGCCCGGAGGTGAGCGTGAATCCGCGCCGCAGCCCCACCATCCGCCGCCGCCGACTCGGTGCTGAGCTACGCAGATACCGCGATGCGGCCGGCGTGACCATCGACGTGGTGGCCGATCGTCTCGGCTGCTCACCGTCCAAGGTGTCCAGAATCGAGACCGGCCACACGAGCGCCTCTCCACGCGACGTAAAGGACATGCTGGACATTTATGGCGTCAATGGCGTCGAATCGGAAGAATTGGTGCAGATATCCCGCGAAGCCCGGCAAAAGGGATGGTGGCACCCGTTCAGTCCGGTGCTCACCGGCGCTTATGTCGGGCTCGAAGCGGCGGCCCG
Source organism: Actinoplanes sp. NPDC004185 (assembly GCF_053603475.1). Taxonomy (NCBI): domain Bacteria; kingdom Bacillati; phylum Actinomycetota; class Actinomycetes; order Micromonosporales; family Micromonosporaceae; genus Actinoplanes; species Actinoplanes sp. NPDC004185. The sequence continues at coordinate 123,533 of NZ_JBSGFR010000004.1, forward strand.
GTCGATCAGGGCGTACGAGCAACAGGTGGTTCCTGGTCTGCTTCAGACCGATAAGTACGCAATAGCGATGATCAGGGCCGCCCGATTGGGTGACAGCGACCGAGAAATAGAGCAACGGGTACGCGTCCGGATGGCTCGCCAAGCGTTATTGATTCAGGACGATCCGATCGATCTTCAGGTGGTGCTCGATGAAGCGGTGGTGAGTCGCCCCGTCGGCGGCGACCAGGTCATGCGGGATCAATTGCTCCGATTGGTCGAGGCGAGCCGGCTGCCGAACGTCACTCTGCAGATCCTGCCGTTCGCGGCAGGAGCCCACGCCGGCATGGACGGCACATTCGCGATCCTCGACTTCCCCGACGCCGAGGACCCCAATGTGGTGTTCGCCGAGAACGCGACCGGCGGGCTTTTCCTGGAGAAGAGCGACGAACTGCGCAAGTACAACTCCATCTTCGACACCGTCCGATCGTCGGCCCTCTCTCCCGAGGAGTCCAGAGACATGATCGTTAGGCTGGCAGAGGAGCCATTGTGGAAAGTGAGACCAAGGGTTTCCGGATCGACCTGAGCCGCGCGCAGTGGTTCAAGAGCACACGCAGTGGCCCGAACTGTGACAACTGCGTGGAGGTGGCCTTCGTCGAGCAAGCCATCGCGGTTCGCGACTCCAAGAACCCGACGGGGCCCGCGTTGATCTTCGCCGCCGCCGAGTGGGACGCCTTCGTGGGCGGGGCCAAGGGTGGCGAGTTCGACCTTTAGAGCAGGTGACCCTCGACCGCCCCCGCCACGAGCGTGGGGGCGGTCGCTGCATTTTGCCCCATTTGCGCCGTCGCCCGTTCGGGTCGGCCTCGTTGAACGCTCTAAGCGCGGACCGGACCGCGCGCCCGGAGAACCGCCGCCGGCCCGTACGGCTGACCGTCCCCCTCGCGTGACGGTGCGGGCAGGCGATCCATACGAGCGAGGCAAGGCGAAACAGATGACGATGGGTTCCGACAACCTCAGCAACGGATCCGTGACCGCGCAGGACCGCTTCAGCGGAGGCGTGAGCGCGTACCGGCAGACCCGCCGCGACGCGGCCCTGGCCGCGGAGCACGGCGACGGTGAACTGGTCTCGCGCGGCAGCGGCGGAACCGGTCTGTCCGGCCTGCCGACCCGCACCCCGATCGAACCGACCAGCGCGCTGGACCGGGCGGCCAAGCTGCCCTCGCTGGACCTGCAGGGCCTGACCGAGCCGGTCTTCCCGACCAGCGGCGGCTGGGTCGACGCGGGCAGCTCCCAGTCGATGGCCGACCACCCGCTGCTGCGCGGGCTGCTGCTGGAACTGCCGGTGCGCGGCACGATGCCGGACTCGGGCTGGCTGGACCGCTGGTTCGAGGCGGCCCGCTCGATCCTCGAACTGCTCTACGTCCAGGAAGCCAAGCGCAAGTAGCACCCCGTGACGCCGTCCACGGGCAGGCCCGGTGACCCCACCCGGACCGCCTGCCCGGCGACGGACGGGCTATGCGGCCCGGTGCGCCGAGGATGCGTAGTTCTCGGCCGGTCCGGTCTCCAGCGGCAGCGCGGTGTAGGTCTCCGCCGAGCTCTGGCGTGCCGGCACGGCCCGCAGGCGGACCTTGCCGATCGGCGCGAAGACCTTGACGTTGAGCCGGCTGTGCCGGATCGCGTGCCGGATGCCGAGCGCGAGCACCGCGACTCCCACCACGGTCAGCACGATCCCGGCGACCTGGGCGCCGGGCACCTCGATCACGCCGGCCGCGATCGGCACGCCGGCCAGTGCGGCCAGCCCGGTGATCTGCAGCGGCGTCGCCACTAGCGGATGGGCGGCGGCGGCCAGCAGCGCCGGCGGCGCCGGCGTCAGCGGCGCGGTGGCGAACGCGCCCGCGCCGCGCCGGATCTGAGCGAGGCGCCGCGCGGTCACCAGCACCACGACCAGCGCGGGTACGGCGGGGAGCACAGCAGCCGCCGGGGCCGCGGAGTGCCCGGACAGCACGCCGGTGACCAGCGGTACGGCGATGAACACCGCGACCCCGCCACCGACCAGCGTGGACAGTGTGCGAGCGCGCCGGCGCAGCTCGCGAGCCGTGCGAGCGCTCGGCAGGGCGTCCGCGAGCAGTCCGGCGGTGAGCCAGACCCCGGCGAGTACGCCGATCAGGATGAGGTCCGTCGTGGTGTTCACATCGACAGCCTTCACCCGTCGCGCAAGCGGCAAAACCGGGATATGCCCGGACGGTCAACCCGTAGGGGTGTGATCGTGACTATGCGTGAGTGCCGCTTCACGAAGCGAACTCATCCTGATGGGCGAAGAGGACAATGCCCCCTGTTGCGGCCGTGACCGGTGTCCTAGTGTCGGGTGCCAGACGGCACCGATGCATCGGTGCCCGGCCACGAGTTCGACCTGGGGAGGTCGGCCGGGGTTTCCGGCGGTGACGCCGTGAGACCCCGGCACCGCCCGGCCTGACCGCTTCGGAGCCCCTCGGACAGCTCAGACCGCGAAGGTCTGGACCTTCTCGGTGGCCGGTGCGGGCGGCGTCGCCTTCCACAGGCCCAGCTTCTGCACGGCCAGCCGGGACAGGTAGGCCGGGTTCAGCAGGATGTAGCGCTTCCACAGCCGCTTGGGCTCCAGCCCGAGGCGCCACAGCCATTCGAGGGCGTACTTCTGCATCCAGGCGGGCGGGTTCTTCAACAGCCCGGCGTGGTAGTCGAAAGCAGCCCCGACCGCGAGCAGCGGCATGTCGAGCAGCGGGCGCATCGCGTACGTGAAGATCTCCTGGCGGGGGCAGCCGAGCCCGACCAGCACGATCCGCGCGCCCGACGCCTTGATCCGGTCCGCGATCTCCACGTCCTCGCCGGGCTGGGCGGCGCGGAACTTCGACGCCTCGACCCCGGCGATCTTCAGCGCCGGGAACATCCGCTCCAGCGCCGGTACGAGTTTGCTCAGGGTCGGTTCCGTGGAGCCGTACAGGTAGACCGGCAGGCCCTCGGCCGCGGCCTGGCGCAGCACGCGCAGGGTGAGCTCGGGGCCGTAGACCCGGTCGGTCAGGCCAGCGTGGTGCAGCAGGTTGAGCGCGCCGCGGACCGGCTGCCCGTCCGGCGTGACCAGGTCGAACGAGTTGAGCCGGGCGTTGTGCGCCTTGTCCTGCACGCCGGTCATCACCCCGTGCACGGCCAGCGCGGTGACGGCGTAGTGGCGGCGTTCGCGGGCGGCGTCGAGGATCTGGGCGACGGCGGCGTCGTAGTCCACCGCGTCGACCAGCACGCCGAGGATGTTCTTCTTCCCCTGCGCGATCACGGCTGGGGGACCCACTTGTCGACGTTGGCCTCGTAGATCTCCTGAAGGATCATCGGGACGTCGTAGACCTGCTTCCACTGCGGGTAGTCGGCCTGGAAGGCCGCCATCGAGCCGATCCACCACTGGTGGTCGCCGATCCGGTTGTCGTCGACGTACTCGGTGACCATCTCGGTGCCGCTGATCTTCTCGGCCATGGCGAAGGCCTCGAGGTTGGAGCAGTTCGAGTGCCGGCCGCCGCCGAGGTTGTAGACCGCCGCCGAGCGCGGGGCGCGGAAGAACGCCTCGAAGGCGCTGAGCACGTCGTGGCTGTGGATGGCGTCGCGGACCTGCTTGCCCTTGTAGCCGAAGATCCGGTAGAGCCGGCGTTCCATGTTGGCCCGCATCACGTAGCCGAGGAAGCCGTGCAGCTCGGTCGCCGAGTGGGCCGGCCCGGTGAGGGTGCCGCCGCGGAAGATCGCCGTCTTCATGCCGAAGTAGCGGCCGTACTCCTGGGCCATCACGTCGGCGGCGACCTTCGACGCGCCGAAGACCGAGTGCAGGCACTGGTCGATCGACATGTCCTCGGTGATGCCGTCGGCGTACGGGTGCGCCGGGTCGATCTCCCAGCGGGTCTCCTGCTCGATCAGCGGGAGCCGGTTCGGGGTGTCGCCGTAAACCTTGTTGGTGGAGCAGTGGATGAAGGCGGCGTCGATGCAGTGCTCGCGGGTGTTCTGCAGCAGGTTGAGGGTGCCGCCGGCGTTCACGTCGAAGTCGGTGAACGGGTCCCGCACGGCCCAGTCGTGCGACGGCTGCGCCGCGGTGTGGATGACGACCGCGATGTCCTTGCCGTACCGCTGGAAGATTCGCGACAGCGCGTCGCGGTCCCGGATGTCGACCCCGTGGTGCGAGTACGCCGCGCCGAGGTCGGCGGTGAGCTGCTGCACGTTCCAGGCCGTCGACGCCTCCGCGCCGAAGAACTCCTGCCGCATGTCGTTGTCGATCCCGACGACATCGAGGCCCAGCCCGGCAAAGTGCCGAACCGCCTCAGAGCCGATGAGACCACCTGATCCGGTTACCAGGGCGACGGCCACGAGCAAACTCTCCCAGAGGTCTCGGGGGCAAAACCAGTCGAGAGCATAACGCCACCCCCATCACGCTCCGCTGTCACCCAACAGAGCAAGGCACGAACACAGGAGACAGGAAGGAGACAGAACGAGGGAGGGAGGGGGACGGTTCAAGAGTGAGTGACTCACCCCCGCGCCCACCGCACCGCGGGGCCTCCGGGGGCTCGGCCCCCGGAGCAGAAATGCCGATCGCCCCCGGTCCGCGCGTTCCGCGGACAGAGGGCGACCAGGTGATCGGGTGGGGATGGGGGGAGTTGAACCCCCACGTCCGTTAGGACACACGGACCTGAACCGTGCGCGTCTGCCATTCCGCCACATCCCCGTGGCATTCAGTTAGCCGGAACAGACTACGCTGTCCCTCGTTACACCGCGAGCAGATACTGCCCTCGGCGCCAGGGAAGACTAGCACGGCGCCGGGGGCCGCAATACGAGGGTCAGGAGCGACCGGTTGCTCTTCGCAGAGATGCGGAAGCGGCGGCCGGATACCATCATGTCCTCGGAACCCGAGGAGGAGCCGGTGAGCGTGCTGCAGCGCTTTGAGAAGCGGTTGGAAGGCCTGGTCGAGGGTGCCTTCGCGAAGGTGTTCAAGGGTGTCGTGCACCCGGTGGAGATTCTTAATGCCATGCAGCGGGAGGCCGAGGCGCACAAGGCTATCCTCGCTGGTGGTCGCACCTTGGTGCCCAACCGCTACGTGATCGATCTCTCGCCGTACGACCACAGCAGGCTGGCACCGTATGCCGCTGCACTGGCCCAGGAACTGGCCCAGTCGCAGGCGGAGTTCATCGGTGAGCAGGCCTGGACGGTCTACGGCGACGTCATCGTCGAGATCGAGCGCGGTGACGGGCTCGATACCGGCATGTTCCGTGTCACAGCGGAGGTGTACACCGGCGGCGAGGTCGCGCCTGTGCAACAGCCCGCCTACGACGCTGCGCCGGCGTATTCGCCGTACGACCAGCAGCAGGGCGGGTATCCGCCGCACGGGGGGCACAACGGCCGCAACGTCGGCCTGGTCTCCGGTGACGGCCGCACCTATCCGTTGCAGATGGGCTCGACGGTCATCGGCCGTGGGGACCAGGCCAATCTGCGTCTGCCGGATGTCGGGATCTCCCGGCGCCACGCCCGGCTGGACTATGACGGCAGCCAGGTCGTGCTGACCGACCTGGGCTCGACGAACGGCACGATGGTCAACGGCCAGCGCGTGTCGGCCGTGGCGCTCAACCCGGGCGACATGATCCAGTTGGGGACGACCACCCTCACGTTCCGAGTGGACGGCTAGGCACCTTGCCAGAATTTGTCCTCACCGTCGCCCGCTTCGGCTTCCTGATACTGCTGTGGATCTTCGTGTTCACGGTGGTGGGAGTCATCCGTAAGGATCTCTTCGCCGGGGTCCGGTCCAAGAGTCTCGTCGCCTCGCCCCGAGGGGTGGGTGGCGTGGTGCCGCAGGGCCGGCCGGCGAAGGCGAAGCGGGGCAAGGCTGCCCGGCAGCTCGTGGTGACCGCCGGTCAATTGGCCGGCACCAGGATCACTCTGGGTGAGGCTCAGATCACTATCGGACGTGCGGAGGACTCGACGCTGGTCATCACGGACGACTTCGCGTCGGCCCGGCACGCCCGGCTCGTGCCGCGGGACGGTCAGTGGTTCGTCGAGGACCTCGGCTCGACGAACGGCACCTATCTCGATCGCGGTAAGGTCTCCGGACCTACTCCCGTCCCCCTTGGCGTGCCGATCCGGATCGGCCGCACTTCACTCGAGTTACGGCCATGACCCTGACCCTGCGCTACGCCGCCCAGAGCGACCGCGGTCTGATCCGAGACGGAAATCAAGACTCCGTCTACGCCGGACCGCGGCTCCTTGCCGTCGCCGACGGCATGGGCGGCATGGCCGCCGGTGACGTCGCCAGCAACATCGTCATCGCGGCCATGGCTCCGCTCGACGAGGACGTCCCCGGCGATGCGCTGGTCGACGCCCTCCGGCATGCCGTGGGCACGGCCAACCAGACCCTGCGCGACACCGTCGACGCCAATCCGCATCTGGAGGGGATGGGCACCACCCTGACCGCGGTGCTCTTCTCCGGCAGCAAGATCGGCATGGTGCACATCGGCGACTCGCGCGCCTACATGCTGCGCCAGGGCGAGTTCGCCCAGATCACCAAGGACGACACCTACGTCCAGATGCTGGTGGACGAGGGCCGGATCAGCCCGGAGGAGGCGAGCAGCCACCCGCAGCGTTCGCTGCTCACCCGGGCGCTCGACGGCCGGGACATCGATCCGGAGTATTCGGTCCGCCAGGTCCTCAAGGGCGACCGCTATCTCATCTGCAGCGACGGGCTCTCCGGCGTGGTCAGTGCCGAGACCATCGGCGAGAGCATGCGGGACATCCAGGATCCGCAGGCGTGCGTCGAGCGGCTGGTGCAGCTCGCGTTGCGCGGCGGCGGCCCGGACAACATCACCGTGGTGGTCGCCGACGCGACCGACGCGGACATCGTCGAGCAGGCCCCGATCGTCGGCGGTGCGGCCGCCCGTGACCGCGGCAACTCGACCGTCGCGGACGCTTCCAGTGCTGCTGCCCGCGCGGCGGCTCTGCAGGCGCCACCGCGGCCCGCGCAGCCTTCCGGCCCGCCGTACGACCGGGACGAGCCGGAGCCGCAGCCGAAGAGGCACCCGGTCCGCACGAGCCTGTTGCTGCTCGTGCTGCTCGGCATCCTCGGCGGCGGCCTCTATCTGGGCTGGCAGTACACCCAGAAGCAGTATTACGTCGGCGCCACCGAGCAGGGCCAGCTGGCGATCTTCCGCGGTGTGCCCGGCCAGATCGCCGGCCTCGACCTCTCCAGTGTCAACGAGACCAGTCCGGCTCGCCTGGACGACCTCACCTCGGTCGCCCAGGACCGGGTCAAGCAGGGCATCCACGCCGACAGCCGGCCTGATGCCCGGCGGCGGCTCGAGGAGCTGACCAGCGACGAGCCGTCCAACCCCAACCTGAAGCCGATCTGCGTGGCCGGCAGCGCCACGCCGACGGTGTCGGAGCCGGTGACCCCGTCCGGCACGCCGTCCGCGGCCGGGAAGACGTCGTCTCCCGGCCGGCCCACCTCCACGTCGGCGCCGGCTCTCGCGCCCACCATCACGCCGGACGCCCTGCCTTCGGAGTCTGCCCCGCCGGTCGTCGACCCGGTCGGGTGCCGGCCCGTCGACTGAGCGTCCGCTCACCGAAGTCTGGGGACTCTTTCTTGACCGCGCCCGCCCTTCCGGCTCCCACACCCGCGACCACGGGTGAGATGCCCCGTGTCCCGGGCACGAAGACCGGGCGCAACGCGGAGCTGGGTCTGCTCGCGCTGGCGATGAGCATCGTGGCCGCGTACGGCGCGATCGTCGAGGCCAACCAGTTCGAGAAGATCACCCCGACGTTCTGGGTGCCGGCCGCGTTGCTGAGTGTCCTGTTCGTCGCCCTGCACCTGGTGGTCCGCTTCACCGCGCTGTACGCCGACCCGGTGCTGATCCCCACCGTGGCGCTGATCAACGGCCTCGGTGTCGGCTTTCTGCGCCGCCTCGACCTGGCCCGGTCCATCGCGCAGAAGCAGCCCGAGCCGGGCATCTTCGCCGGCGTCGGAGGGCGTCAGCTCGCCTGGACGCTGGCCGCCCTGGTGCTGGCCGCGGTGCTGCTGATCGTGATCCGCGACCACAAGACGGTCTCCCGGTACGCGTACACGCTCGGCCTGGTCGGCATCGTGCTGGTGATGATCCCGGCGGTGCTGCCGGCCAGCATCTCGGAGATCAACGGCGCCCGGCTGTGGATCCGGATCGGGTCGTTCTCCATCCAGCCCGGTGAGTTCGCCAAGCTGGCCCTGGTCTCCTTCTTCGCGTACTACCTGGTCCGCAAGCGCGAGGTGCTCTCGCTGGCCAGCCGGCGGGTCCTCGGCATCGACTTCCCCCGCGGCCGCGACCTCGGTCCGGTCATCACGGTGTGGATGCTCTCCCTGCTCGTGCTCGTCTTCGAGAAGGACCTCGGCACGGCCCTGCTCTACTTCGGCCTGTTCGTGGTGACGCTCTACGTCGCCACCGAACGGGTCAGCTGGCTGATCATCGGTCTGGTGATGTTCTTCGGCGGCGTCTACGTGGCGTACCTGCTCGGCGCGTCGGTCGGTGGCCCGTTCGCCAACTTCTACGACCGCGCCACGGTCTGGCTCGACCCGTTCGCCACCGAGAACTACAGCCGCCTCGGCGGCAGCTACCAGCTCGTGCAGAGCCTGCTCGGCCTGGGCACCGGCGGCCTGTTCGGCACCGGCCCGGGGGCCGGCTCACCGAGCAAGGTGCCCGAGGTCCGCACCGACTTCATCTTCGCCGGCATGGGCGAGGAGATCGGCCTGTTCGGCCTCTCCGCGCTGCTGATCTGCTACCTGCTGATCGTCGAGCGCGGCCTGCGGGCGGCCCTGGGCGTACGCGACTCGTTCGGCAAGCTGGTCGCCGGTGGCCTGGCGTTCACCTTGGGTTTGCAGGTCTTCGTCATCCTTGGTGGCATCACCGGGCTGATCCCGCTGACCGGTCAGACGACGCCCTTCCTGTCCGCCGGTGGTTCGTCGCTCATGGCGAACTGGCTGCTCATCGCGATGTTGCTGCGGATCTCCGACGCCGGCCGCAGACCCGCGAGCGGTGGCCCGACGCCCGCGTCCGGTGGACCGAAGCAACCGCCCGCCCAGCTGCACGGCGCCATGACGGAGGTGATCAAGCCGTGAACGCACCCCTGCGCAAGGCCGGCGTGGTCATCCTCGTTCTGTTCGGCCTGCTCTTCGCCAACCTGAACTGGGTTCAGGGCTACAAGGCCGACGCGTACCGCACCAGCGACTACAACGGCCGGGTCCAGGTCGCGGAGTACGAGGTGCCGCGCGGCGTCATCGAGGCGGACGGCCAGGCGCTCGCGCAGAACAAACTCACCGACGACGAGCTGAAGTACCTCCGGCAGTATCCGGAGAAGCAGGTCTACGCGCCGATCGTCGGCTACAAGCCGGTGAACATCGCCGAGGTCGGCATCGAGCGCACCGAGGACGAGTTCCTCTCCGGCGCCAGCGACAAGCTCTTCGCCGACCGGGTCAGCGCCATGTTCACCGGGGACAAGAGCGGCGGCGGCAACGTGGTGCTGTCGATCAAGACCAAGGCCCAGGAAACGGCCTGGAAGCAGCTCACCAACAACCAGGGTGGCGCCAAGAAGGGGTCGGCGGTCGCGATCGACCCGCGCACCGGCGCCATCCAGGCGCTCGCCTCGTTCCCCAGCTTCGACCCGAACCCGCTGGCCAGCCACGATGTCGAGGCGGCGGCCGCGGCGTACAAGAAGCTGAACGGGGACAAGGACAAGCCGCTGCTGAACCGCGCGCTGTCCGAGACCTATCCGCCCGGCTCCACCTTCAAGGTGATCATCTCGGCCGCCGCGTTGCAGAACGGTTACGACCAGAGCACCGAGATCCCGGCCGGTCAGAGCTACACCGCACCCGGCTCGGGCGCGCCGATCCGCAACTCCGAGGACCAGACCTGCCCTGGTGCGCAGGTCACCCTCAAGGAGGCGCTGACCGACAGCTGCAACACCGGCTATGCGCAGCTGGGCGTCAAGCTCGGCGGCGACAAGGTCAAGAAGGCCGCCCGGGACTGGGGCTTCGAGCAGGACGACCTGACGGTCGGCAACCTCAAGGGCTCCGGGCTGCCGGTCGCGGCCAGCCGTACCGGTGAGATCAAGAACCCGGACGGCAGCATCGACCAGGCCGGGCTGGCCCAGTCGTCGATCGGGCAGAAGGATGTCCGGATGACGACCCTGCAGGGCGCGATGATCGCTGCCGCGGTCGCCAACGACGGCCGGCAGATGCGCCCTTACCTGGTCCAGCAGCTGCTCAGCCCCGATCGGCGGCCGATCTACAACGCCGCCCCGGAGACGCTGCGCACCCCGGTCAACGGGGATGTCGCCAAGGACCTGCGCGAGATGATGGTCAGTGTCGTCGAGAACGGCACCGGTCGGCGTGCCAAGATCAGCGGCTTCGAGGTCGGCGGCAAGACCGGTACCGCGCAGAACGCGACCGGCGCCGACAACCACGGCTGGTTCATCGGATTCGCCTTCAACGACAAGGGTGAGGCAGTCTCAGCGGTCTGCGTCATGCTGGAGAACGTGCCTGGCGATCACCCGAGCGCCGAGGCGGCCCGGATCGCCGGGCTCATCATGAAGGCCGCGGCGGGCCGGGGAGGGGACTGACATGATCAGCCCTGGGGTCACCCTCGGCGGCCGGTACCGCTTGGACGAGCGGATCGCCGGCGGTGGCATGGGTGACGTGTGGCGCGGCACCGACGAGGTGCTGGGCCGGACCGTCGCCGTCAAGATCCTGCTCCCGGCGCTGCTGGACGAGCCCGGCTTCGCCGAGCGGTTCCGCGGCGAGGCCCGGACCATGGCCACGATCAACCACCCCGGCGTGGTCGACGTCTACGACTACGGCAGCGACCAGCAGCTGGCTTTCCTGGTCATGGAGTACGTGGAGGGCGACGCCCTGTCGCGCACCCTGAGCCGGGTCGGCCGGCTGACGCCGGCGCGGACCATGGCGCTGGTCGCCCAGGCCGCCGACGCCCTGCAGGCCGCGCACGCGAACGGCATCGTGCACCGCGATGTCAAGCCCGGCAATCTTCTGGTCCGCCCGAACGGCACGCTGGTGCTGACCGACTTCGGCATCGCCCGGTCCGCCCTGGTCGGGCAGCTCACCGTGGCCGGCTCGGTGCTCGGCACGGCGTCCTACATCTCCCCCGAGCAGGCCTCGGGCGCGGTCGCCACGGCCGCCTCCGACGTGTACGCCCTCGGCGTGGTCGCCTACCAGTGCCTGTCCGGGCACCGGCCGTTCGACGGGGCCACCCCGATCGAGATCGCCATGAAGCACGTCCGGGACACCCCGCGACCGCTGCCGGCCGACATCCCGCCGGCCGTGCGCGCCATCGTGGACCGCGCGCTGGCCAAGGATCCGGGCGCGCGCTGGCCCACTGCCTCAGCGATGGCCGCGGTGGCCCGCCAGGCCGCCTCGTCGCTCACCACCCAGGTGCAGCAGCCCGCGGTGAACGGCTCCGCGCCTGCCGGCCGTCCCCAGTCGGGTGGCCCGACGATGAACAGGCCGCAGTCCGGTGGCCCGGTGGTGGCCAACCGTCCGCACTCCGGCGCTCCCGCTTCCGGCCCGCCCGGACATCCGGTCTCCGGGCAGGCCCGCCCGCCGTACCCGCCCGTCCCCCGGCCGGTCTCCGGTGCTCAGGCGCGTGGTGCGGCCTCCGTGCCGTCAGGCCAGCCGCCGTACAGGCATCCCTCGGCACCGCCGATGCAGCAGCCGGTGCCGGGCGGGAAGCAGCCGGAGGGTTCCGGCGGCCGACAGGTGTTGATCGTCCTCGCCGTTGTTCTGGCTCTGCTTGTCCTGCTCTGCGCCGGTGTGATCTCGTTCCTGCTCAAGCAGGGCCAGAACGGCGCGATGGGTGGGGGCGGTCCGCGTGCCACGGTCGTGCAGGCGGGCTCGGCTGACCCACGGGCGCCGGTGGCGTCGTACCGTCTTACGAAGCAGGCTGCGGCTCCCCTCAGCCTGAACCATGCGACCGAAGGACGACAGACGCTATGACGGCGCAGGCCCGCCTGCTCGGCGGCAGGTACCAGGTCGGCGAGCTGCTCGGCTACGGCGGCATGGCCGAGGTGCACAAGGGTCGTGACCTCCGGCTGGGCCGGGACGTCGCGATCAAGATGCTGCGCACCGACCTGGCGCGCGACGCGACTTTCCAGGAGCGGTTCCGCCGCGAGGCGCAGAACTCCGCCGCCCTGAACCACCCGGCGATCGTCGCCGTCTACGACACCGGCGAAGAGGTCTCGTCGACCGGCGAGAAGCTGCCGTTCATCGTCATGGAGTTCGTCAACGGCCGGACCCTCAAGGAGGTCCTGGCCGCCGAGCAGCGGATCCAGCCCCGCAAGGCCCTGGAGATCATCGCCGACATCTGCGCCGCGCTGGAGTTCAGCCACCGGCACGGGATCATCCACCGGGACATCAAGCCCGGCAACGTGATGATCACCCAGAACGGCCAGGTCAAGGTCATGGACTTCGGTATCGCCCGGGCCCTGGCCAGCGGCGCGACCACGATGACCCAGACCAGCGCGGTCATCGGTACGGCGCAGTACCTCTCCCCGGAGCAGGCGCGCGGCGAATCCGTCGACGCCCGCTCCGATGTGTACGCCGCCGGCTGTGTGCTGTTCGAGCTCCTGGTCGGGCACCCGCCGTTCGTCGGAGACAGCCCGGTCAGCGTGGCGTACCAGCACGTCCGCGAGGACCCGAAGGCGCCCAGCGACATCAACCGCGAGGTCCCGCCGGACGTCGACGCGATCGTGCTCAAGGCGCTGGCCAAGAACCCGCTGAACCGCTACCAGAGCGCGCAGGAGATGCGCGCCGACGCCCTGCGCGCGGTCGCCGGCCGCCCGGTCATGGCCACCCCGGTGATGTCCGAGGCCGAGACGATGGCGATGTCCGGGCCGCCGATGCGCCAGCAGACGGCGATGACCCGGGCGATCCCGGCCGGCGTGGGCCCGCGCGGCCCGCAGCCGCCGGAACGCAAGACGTCGTCCTGGGTGATGGCGGTCCTCGCCGCCCTCGGTGTGCTCGCGGTCGTGGCGCTGGGCATCGGCCTGGTCCTGTCGCAGAACAAGGACAACGAGCCGGACCCGATCGCGAGCGCGGCGGTGCCGAAGGTTGAGGGCCTGTCGGAGAGCGAGGCCAGGGCGAAGCTCACCACGGCGGGCTTCCAGAACATCACGACCGGCGACCCCGAAACGACGGACGACTGCAAGAAGAAGGTTGAGAAGCAGTCCCCGAGCCCGGCCCAGACAGTCCCGGTCGACACGCAGATCACCCTCACCATGTGCGTCAGCCCGGAGGACACCCGGGTGCCGAGCAACCTGCGCGGCAGCAGCAAGGAAGTGGCCGCGGAGGCGCTGCGTGAGGCCAACCTCAAGGCCGACTTCCAGGAGGTCGACAGCGACGCGGAAGGCGGCCGGGTCGTCTCGGTCGAGAAAGAGGGCGAGACGGTCAAGCCCGGCACGACCATCACCGTCAAGATCTCCCGGGGCAACCTGGTCGAGGTGCCGTCGGTGGTCGGCAAGACCGAGGAAGTGGCCAAGGCGCTGCTGCAGCAGAAGGGCTTCACCAACATCGAGGTCGAGCCCTCGGACCAGCAGGGCACGCCGGGTCAGGTCGTCGACCAGACCCCGAACGCCAAGCAGAAGAAGCCCAAGGACACCCAGATCACCCTGACCGTCATCGCCGAGCAGGAACCGAACCCGGACGACTCGGGTTCCCCGGACCCGGACGTTCCGAACCCGCCGGGCGGCGACGGCGGCGGCACGGGCACCGGCACGGTCGGCAACCTGTTCAACTGAGCCACACGGAAAGCCCGGACGCGAACCCGCGTCCGGGCTTTTCTGGCTGTGTGGGACGGCTCAGGCGGTGGCGAAGGCCGAGCGCCGACGGCTCTCCACCTCGGCGGCGAGCTCGGGGGCCCGGTCCAGAGCCTCCGGCAGGCCGCAGGAAGCCAGCCAGTTGGCCAGCATGGTGTGGCCGCCCTCGGTCAGCACCGACTCGGGGTGGAACTGCACGCCCTCGATCGGCAGGGTGCGGTGCCGCATCGCCATGACCACGCCGGACTCGGTCCAGCCGGTCACCTCGATCTCCTCCGGCAGGGTCTCCGGGAGGACGGCCAGCGAGTGGTAGCGGGTCGCGGTGAACGGATCGGGCAGACCGGCCAGGACGCCGGTGCCCTTGTGCTGCACTGTGGAGGTCTTGCCGTGCAGCAGCTCCGGGGCGCGGGTGACGGTGCCACCGAACGCGGCGCCGATCGCCTGGTGGCCGAGGCAGACGCCGAACATGGGCAGTTTGCCCGCGTACTCACCGATGACGTCCATCATGATGCCGGCGCGCTCCGGCGTGCCCGGTCCGGGCGAGAGCAGCACCCCGGCGGCGCCGAAATCGGCGACGTCGGCCACGGTGATCTCGTCGTTGCGCCGGACCTCGCACTCGGCACCCAGCTGACCCAGGTACTGCACCAGGTTGAAGACGAACGAGTCGTAGTTGTCGATCACGAGGATGCGCACGGGACCACCTAGCTGGCCGACGGGTGGGGATCGTTGGTGTGCTCGTTGTACGGGATCTCGTCCGGCCCCAGCTGCGAGTCGTCACCCGGCACCGCATTCGGGTCCTGCTCGGCCGAGCCGCCCTGCTCGGTGCCCGTGCCCACCTGCACGTCGTCGAACGGCAGCAACGGCGTGGCCCACGGGAAGACGACGTACCAGAGCAGCGCGCCGACCATCGTGACCAGCGCGAGGGAACCGGTCAGCTTGCCCCACAGGCCGAAGGGCAGCTTGTGCCAGATCCAGGCATACATCGCTACCTCCTACGCCTTCGTCTTGCCGATGTCGGCGGGCCGGCCGGCGCTGGGCAGCGACGCGTCCCGCTTGACCGTGTCGACCAGCTCGGCGTGCACGATGAGCCGCTCGTAGTTGTTGAACTTGGGGTTGCAGGTGGTCAGCGTGAGCATCGCCTTGGTCGGCTTGGCCTTGGGCTTGTTGGGCACCGGGGCGACGACCTCGACGGCGCTGGGCTTGACGACCTCGCTCTCGCTGACCTTGTAGACGTACCAGTTGGTGCGGGTCTCGACGCCGATCACATCGCCCGGCTTGAGCTCGTCCAGCCGCCAGAAGATCTTGCGGATCCGGTGGCCGGCCACCGAGAAGTTGCCGATCTTGCCGGGCGCCGCGGTGTCCGGATAGTGCCCGGGGGCGTAGCGGATGTCCTGCGGTCGCACCCCGTTGACGACGACCCACTGCTTGCCCAGCTTGGGAATGTAGAGCCGCCCGACCAGGTCCTTCCCGGGCGCGGCGGGCGCGGCCTTGACCGGCGTGCTCGGCGCGACGGTCGGGTCGTTCCACTGATCGTCGAGCTCGGTGGCGAGAGTGTCCTGCTCGTTGTCGACCTTGGCCGAGTTGCCGAACACCTCGTACCCGGCGAACAGCAGCACGATCAACCCGAAGGTGATCATCAGCTCGCCGGAGACCCGCACCGCGGACCGGATACGCGAACCCAGCGTCGGACGGGTCAGCTCGGAATACACGCTCTTGTAACCCTCGTCGGTCTGCTCGGGCCGCAACTTGACGACCTTCTCACCCCGCCGCGGCTTGGCGTCATCCGCCGCGCCGTCATCGAGATCAGGATCGGCAGCGGCGGCGGCCGCCGCAGCGGCGACGGAAGCGGCACCGACGGTGCCGGACCCGCCGGGCAGAGGGGTACGCACAGAGCTGCTCACATCCGTGGCCGACTGGGAACTGACCTTGGGCCGGACCGAGGGAAGCAGACCGGTCGGCGCATCAGCTGTCCGAATGATGGCGGTGGCCGACGGGTCCTGAGCCTGACGCTCTGGTGCCTGGCGCGACGGCAGCCCGCCACTGCCGGCCGCGAGCAGCTCATGACCGTCCTGCTCGCGGGCGCTGCGCCTGCTGTCGGGGACGGCTCTGCGCTCGCTGCGGGAACGGAAGGCGTCCGCCACCGAGGGCGTGCCGAGCCGATCCCGGCCGGCGGGGTGCGGGAGCTGCTGGTCCGGGCCGGGAGGGGACTGGCCGGCGCGGCGGCCGAAGCCGTTCGCCGCCTCGGCGTGGCCCGCGTCCTGGGGGTAGGCGTCGGCCGTCCTCGGGTCCAGGCCGTTGGCCCGGCTGAAGCTGTCGGGGTACGTCCGGCGCGGCATGGCCTCATCGGCGACTGTGCGGCGCGGGGCGGCTTCCTCGGTGCTTGCACGGCGGGGCATGGCCTCGTCGGCGGCTGCCCGGCGTGAGGACGCGTACCCGTTCGCCGGCTGGCCTTCGGGCGCGATGGCGCGGCCGTCCTCGGCTAGTGGGCCGCGGTAGCTGCTGGTCGGCGCTGGGTAGACGTCGTTCTCCTGGCCGTGGGCCGACCGCCGGCCGGGGCTGCGCGGCTGGTCGCCGTACGGGGTGTCGCCGGCGGGCCGCACGGCAGCGGCGGACGCTGAGCCGCTGACCGGACGGAAGTCCTCGGCCGAGGGAGCTTCATCCGCGACCCGCCCGAAACCGTTCCCGCTGACCGGCCGCACGAACTCACTCGCCGCGGCCGGGGCAAAGCCATTCGCAGCGCTCGGCGTAGCCGCGATCTCCGGCCCCGCGAAGCCACCGCCCGCAGCCTGCGCCGCTTCCCGGGCGACCCGGGCCTCCTCGGCCGCAGCCGCAAAAAAATCAAACCCAGCCGGAGCAGGCGCCGGCGCCACCGGGGGCGCAGGAACAACGGCCGCGGCACTGGCAATCACCGGCGAGCTTTCGGTCCGGCCGCCAGCACGCCCCATCACCGGCACGCCATCGGTCCGCGCCGCAGCCCGAGCAGCCGCAGCAGCGCGAGCCACCACCGGATCAACCGCCCCCGAAGCCGCCTCACCCCGCAACACGGCAGTGTCGGCAGGCGAAACAGCCCCAGCAGCCCCAGCAGCGATCTCAGGGCTCGCAGCTACAGCAAAGGACGGACCGGGCGGCGCCGGAGCTTGAGCGGCCACTGAGGGCCCTTGCACAGGCGATGTCGGATGTGTCGGGACAACCGGACCCGTCGGCGCGGCCCACGGCGCGGCCGGACCCAAGCTGGGCGGTGGGTCCAGGGGCCCACCGGGTACGCCGTCCGGCGACGCGTCCGTGATCCGGGGAATGAAAGCCGTCTGGGCGTCGCCGTCCGGTGCGCGGTGCCGACCGGAGTTCGCCGCCGCCTGCTGGGCGTCCGACGCTTCCATCACTCCGTGGCCTCGGCGGATCGGAGGTCACTCGACCCGTCGTACGCCCGCACAGTCACGTTCCTCTCGACGGTTTCCTGATAGCCGAGTCCGAAGTCCGCCACTGCCGTACGGAATTGCTGGACTCCCTCTGCGGACTCCAACGCGCGATGCATCGCTGTGGGTTCGCCGATCGCCGTGATCTTGAATGGCGGCGAGAAGACCTGCCCGTGGAGCAGCAGCGTGTTGCCGACACAGCGTACCGCGCTCGTGGAGATGACGCGGACATCCATGATCGTCATTGCCTCGGCCCCACCTGCCCACAATGCGTTGACCACTGCCTGGACGTCACCCTGGTGGACGACGAGGTCGTCGTTCTCGGGGGCGTCCGTGCCGGTGCCGGTGGTCCGCTGGGGGGAGTCGTTGAGGACGACCGTGATGCCGGGGCCGTGCAGGGCGGTGAAGCCCGCGCCGCCGCGCATCGCGTCCGCGCGCTGGCGGGCCCGCTTGACCGGTTCGTCGACGTTCGCCAGCCGGGCCGCGTCCTGGTCGACGGCCGCGCGCAGGTCAGCGGCCTTTTTCTCGCGGTCCTCGAGCCGGGTGCGCTTGTCCGCGATGAGCTGGGCGAGCTGCGGCCGGCGGTCGTCGCGCAGGGAGGTGCCGTCCGCCGTCGTCGCCGATGTGGTGAACAACAGACCGGCCGCCAGTCCGATCAGTGGGACCGCGACCGACCATCCGCGTTGCCGTTGAGCCTTGCGACGGGGACGTAGTCCGCCGAGGGCTCGTCGCAGGACAAGTCGCCACGAGGGCGCCCCCGTGGTGTACTCCACGTCGGTTGTCCTCCCTGGCTCGGCCGAAAAACGCACCGGCGGGTGCCTGTGCGCGCGCCGCCTTGACTACGCTAGCTATCGAACAGTATTCGCCACGGGCAGCTTTCGGGGTCCCCGGAGCCGCTCAGGGGTGGGTTGTTCACCACTTGTTGCCCTCAGGAGAGCACCGTGCCGAAGTCACAGGTTCGAAAGAAGAAGGTCTACACCCCGCCGACGGACATTCGTCCGTCCGGGACGGCGGCGTCGAAGAAGCCGAGTCCGGTGTGGCTGCCCATCACGGCGGTCGCGCTGATCGTCTTCGGCATCTCCTGGCTGGTGGTGTACTACCTCTCGGAGCAGCAGTACCCGGTCGAGGCGTGGCGGTATTGGAACCTCCTCGTCGGCTTCGGCTGCATGGTCGCCTCGCTGGGCATCCTCTCCCGCTGGCGCTAGTGCCGCTCCTGCCGCGCGGCTCCCGGCCGGGCGGTAGCGTGACCTGCGTCTGATTTGTCCGACAGCGCACCCCGGCGTACGAGCCGCGGGGTGCGCTGTCGACTGCGTTCCGCCAGACGACTGCGACACCTGCCCGGACTGCCGCTCGCATTCTGATTACTCGTGGGTAACATAGGTCGGCGGGCCAGCTGACTCCAGGAGGCACAACCACATGGGCACAGTGCAGATCGTCGCCACCGTCCTGGCGGGCGTCGTCACCCTCGTCGCGGTGGTCCTGGCAATCCGGGCGGTCATGCAGATGACCGCGGTGATCCGGCTCGGCCGGCCCGACCCCACGCGTTCCGGGGACAAGGGCGCCCGCACCCGCACGATGCTGGTCGAGACCCTCGGTCACACCCGGATGCTGAAGTGGACCGCGGTCGGTGCGGCGCACTGGTTCGTGATGGTCTCCTTCATGATCCTGTTCCTGCTGGTGGTCGAGGCCTACTTCGAGGTGGTCGACCCCGAGGGCGGGCTGCCGATCGTCGGGCACTGGACGGTCTACGGCCTGGTCACCGAGTGGATCGGCGTCCTCGGGCTGCTCGGCATCCTCTACCTGATCTATCGGCGCCAGCGCGACAAGCGCAAGAAGGTCTCCCGGTTCACCGGCTCCACGATGTGGCAGGGCTACTTCGTCGAGGCGATCATCGTCGGTGTTCTGATCTGCGGCTTCCTGATCCGCGGTTTCAAGGTCGCCAACGACACCTTCGAGTACGCCGCCTGGGCCACCCCGGTGAGCCACGGCGTCGGCGCCCTGCTGCCCGCCGCGGCCGACGGGCCCACCTGGGTCGCCCTGGTCAAGATCTTCATCTCCATGGGCTGGCTGATCACCATCGCGCTGAACGTGACGATGGGCGTGGCCTGGCACCGCTTCCTGGCCTTCTTCAACATCTTCTTCAAGCGCAGCCCGGAGAAGCCCGCGGGCTCCGGCCTGGGCGCCCTCAAGCCGATGATGAGCGACGGCAAGCCGCTCGACTTCGAGGAGGCCGACCCGGAGAAGGACCAGTTCGGCGTGGCCCAGGTCGAACAGTTCACCTGGAAGGGCCTGCTCGACTTCTCCACCTGCACCGAGTGCGGCCGCTGCCAGTCGCAGTGCCCGGCCTGGAACACGGCCAAGCCGCTCTCGCCCAAGCTCCTCGTCCTGTCGCTGCGGGACCACGCCTACGCCAAGGCGCCCTACCTGCTCGCGGGCGGCGGCAAGGACCTGACCGGCGAGGAGAAGGCCACCGAGGCCCAGCTCGCCCACATGGACGTGCTCGCGCTGGCCGAGGGCAACCGGCCGCTGATCGGCACCGAGGCCGAGGGCGGCGTCATCGACCCCGACGTGCTCTGGTCGTGCACCACCTGCGGCGCCTGCGTCGAGCAGTGCCCGGTGGACATCGAGCACGTCGACCACATCGTCGACATGCGCCGCTACCAGGTGCTCATCGAGTCCAGCTTCCCGGCCGAGGCCGGCGTCATGCTGCGCAACCTGGAGAACAAGGGCAACCCCTGGGGCGCGCCGCAGAACACCCGCGAGGACTGGACCAAGGGCCTCGACTTCGAGGTGCCGCGGGTCGGCGAGACCGAGGACTTCGACTACCTGTTCTGGGTCGGCTGCGCCGGCGCCTTCGAGGACCGGGCGAAGAAGACCACCCGGGCGGTCGCCACGCTGCTGCACGAGGCCGGCGTCAACTACGCCATCCTCGGCGAGGGCGAGACCTGTACGGGTGACCCGGCCCGCCGGATCGGCAACGAGTTCGTCTTCCAGATGCTGGCCCAGCAGAACGTCGAGACCTTGCAGGAGGCGAAGGTCAAGCGGATCGTCGCGACCTGCCCGCACTGCTTCAACACGCTGGGTAACGAGTATTCGCAGCTGGGCCTGGAGGTCGAGGTCGTGCACCACACCCAGCTGCTCGCGCACCTGGTCAAGGAGGGCAAGCTCACGCCCGTCCAGCCGATCGAGGGCGACGTGACCTACCACGACCCCTGCTACCTGGGCCGGCACAACCGGGTCTTCGACGCCCCCCGCGAGGTGCTGGGCGAGGCGGCCAACCTGGTGGAGATGCCGCGCAACTCCGAGCGGTCCTTCTGCTGCGGCGCCGGCGGCGCCCGCATGTGGATGGAGGAGAAGATCGGCAAGCGGATCAACGTGGAGCGCACCGAGGAGGCCCTGGCGACCGGCGCGAAGACGATCGCCGTGGGCTGCCCGTTCTGCTACACGATGATCGGCGACGGGGTCACCAGCAAGGGTGAGCAGGAGAACGTCGAGGTCGTGGACGTGGCGAGCGTGCTGCTCCGTTCGATCAAGGGCGACAAGGCCCCGGCCTAGACCGGTCAGGAGGTCGCCGCGCTCACGGCGGAGGCGGCGACCACCGCGACGATGACCGCGGTCTGGATCTCCTCGACGGTCTGCCGGACCGCCGCGGCGGTCGGATCGCCCGCGGAGATCTCGCGGAGCCGCTCGTCGACCCGCTTGCGGTCCAGCGTGCGGAAGACCTTGCGGTCGAGGTTGGTCGCGCCCACCAGGGCACAGAGCGCAGCGGTACGCGGCTCGACCGGCCCGGCTCCGGAAACGGCGGCGGTCAGCCGTTGCCGCGCTTCCGTCTCGGGCACCGGCTCCACGCCGTTCGGGGCCGGATAGCGCGTCCGCGGGAAGACGAACAGCACTTTGTCCTGCTCCCGGGTCAGCACGCCCTGGTCGACGAGCCGGTCCAGGGCCGGCTTGCGGGTGTCGCTGAACTTCTTGACCCAGTGGGCGGGCTTGCGGGGCTTGTCGTCGGCCACGATCCGGCCGAGGGCCTGATCCACCAGCGGGTCACCGGTCGCCGCCGGGTCCAGGACCACGACTTTTTTGTCCTCGACGCCGATCCGGCCGCTGATGGCCAGCTCCAGCAGCAGGGCGCCGCCCAAGCCGTGGTCGAGACGGACGCTGTCGGTGTCGGGCACGCCGTCGTCGCCGTAGGCGAGCAGCACGAACTCTTCGGCGAGGTTCATGATGCGACCGTAGCCGGGCGGTCGGCGGCAGAGGTGATCCGCGGCACCGGACACGAGTGCCCGCGGGATGCCGCGTTCCGGCACAATGAGGGCCGAGGTGAACCGATCATGGACGGCCCGCTCCTGACGACGGTGCTCCCGTTGGCGGCGTTCGCGTTGCTCACGGCGGGCAACGCGTTCTTCGTGGCAGCCGAGTTCGGCCTGGTCACGGTCGACCGGGCGGAGATCGACAAGCGCGCGGACGACGGCGACCGGCGGGCCCGTACGGTCCGGCACGCCCTGCACGAGCTCTCCTTCCAGCTGTCCGGCACCCAGCTCGGCATCACCCTCACCGCCCTGCTGACCGGCTATCTGGCCGAGCCCGCACTGTCCCGGATCTTCCGCCCGGCCATCGAGCCGATCGCCGGGGGAGCCACCGAGACCGTCACCCACGTGCTGGCGCTGGTGCTGGCCACGATCGTCTCCATGCTCTTCGGCGAGCTGGTGCCGAAGAACGCGGCCCTGGCCCGGCCGATGCGGGTCGCGCTGGCCACCGCGGCCCCCCTGCGCACGTTCTCCAAGCTCTTCAAGTGGCTGATCGGCGCGCTCAACGGCTCGGCGAACTGGCTGGTCCGCCGGCTGGGCATCGAGCCGCAGGAGGAGCTGGCCAGTGCCCGTTCCCCCGAGGAGCTGGGTCTGCTGGCCGCGATCAGCGCCCGGGCCGGCGCGCTGCCCACGGAGACGGCGACGCTGCTGCGCCGCACGATCCGCTTCGGCGAGAAACGCGCGGCCAAGGCGATGACCCCGCGCGTCGACGTGGTCGGGCTCAAGACCACCGCGAGCGTCGCGGACCTCATCGTCGCGGCCCGCGACACCGGCCACACCCGCTTCCCCGTGTACGAGTCGACGCTCGACCTGGTCGTCGGCGTGGTCGGGGTGTCGGACGCGCTCGGTGTCCCGCCCGAACGCCGCGCCTCGACGGCGGTGTCCAGGGTCGCCCGCGAGCCCGTCTTCGTGCCGGAGAGCCTCGACCTGGACAAGGTCCTGGCCGCTCTGCGCGCCGCGGACGCCGACATGGCGATCGTCGTGGACGAGTACGGCGGCACCGACGGCGTGGTCACCGTGGAGGACCTGGTCGAGGAGCTGGTCGGCGAGATCGCTGACGAGTACGACGTGGACTTCACCGACGCCGGCAGCGCGGAGCTGACCGCGCCCGGCGACGACCGGAAGTTCCTGGTCGACGGGCTGCTGCGGGAGGACGAGGTGGCCGAGCAGACGGGTTTCCGGCTGCCCGAGGGCCCGTACGAGACGCTCGCCGGCTTCCTGCTCTCCCGGCTCGGGCACATCCCGGTCGTGGGGGAGTCGCTCGAGGACGACGGCTGGGAGTTCACCGTCATCGAGGTCGACCGGCATCGCATCGAGCAGGTCCGGGTCGTCGCGCCCCCGGAGCGTTCCGATGACTGAGCTGCTGGTCACGGTCGTGCTGCTGCTCGGCAACGCGCTGTTCGTCGGTGGTGAGTTCGCGCTCATCGCGTCCCGGCGTACGGCTCTCGAACCGCTCGCCGCCACCTCCCGGCGGGCCCGCTGGGCGCTGTCGGCGATGAACCAGATCCCGCTGATGATCGCCGGCGCCCAGCTGGGGATCACCATCTGCTCTCTCGGCCTGGGGGCGATCGCCGAGCCGGCCCTGGCGCACCTGCTGGAGGGCCCGTTCGGCGCGATCGGGCTGCCGGAGAACGCCATCCACCCGGTGGCCTTCGTGCTGGCCCTGGGCGTGGTCGTCTTCCTGCACACCGTGGTCGGCGAGATGGTCCCGAAGAACATCACCCTGGCCGGTCCGGAACGCTCGGCGCTGGTGCTGGGCCCGTTCATGCTGGCCTTCTGCACCGGGACCAAGCCGCTGCTGGTCGCGATGCGCTGGGCCTCGCGGATGGTGTTGTCGCTGTGGAAGATCGAGGCCACCGACGCGGTCAAGACGGTGTTCACCGCCGAGGAGCTGGCCGGCATGGTCACCCAGGCGCGGGCCGAGGGCCTGCTCGGCACCGAGCAGTACGCCCGGATCCACGCCGCGCTGGGTCTCAACGACCGGACCGCGGCGGACACCCTGCAGCCCTGGGCGGGCGTGACGACGGTCGCCGACGACGCGTCGCCGGCGACCATCGAGGCGGTGGCGACCCGCAGCGGCCGGTCGCGGCTGCCGGTCGTGCAGCGCGAGACCCGGCGGGTGCTGGGCTTCGTGCACGTCAAGGACCTCCTCGGGTACGAGGGAGCGCAGCGCAGCCTCCCGATGCCCGCCGAGATGATCCGTCCCCTGGCTGTGGTGGCCCCGGACCGCACGCTGGCCGACCTGTTGCTGACCATGCGCCGGGACCGCCGCCACATCGTGCTGGTGAGCGACGGGCGCCGGCCGCTCGGCGTGATCGCCTTGGACGACGTGCTGCACGCCGTGATCGGGGAGCCGTCCGTTCGGCCGACCTCGTGAGGGTGCTTTAGCCCACATTTACGCCCAAACGGAGTTTGAACACGCTAGTTAAAGCGGCGATCCGGACAATAAACGCATGTTCGACTCTCGACGGTCCCCGCGAGGCGCACGCCGGCGCGTCACCCCCCTCGGCGCGTTGCTAGCGACCGCCGCTCTCGGCTCCGGCCTGTTCGCAGCCCAACTGGTCCAGCCCGGCACCACCGAGCCATCCCGGATCAGCCCGCAGTACGTCGCCCTCCAGCCGCGCCCCTCCGGCGGCGTCCTCACCGCCACGAATCCTGGCTTCGCCGCCGTGCCACAGACCGGCGGCCGGATCGGAGTGGCCAAGGCCCCGGTCGCCGTCCGCTACACCTTCGACGGAGGGGTGAACCAGCCCCTGACCGACGTCCACGGCGCGTACACGTTGCGGGCGCTCGCTCAGAACGGCGGCACCCTGAGCCTGGTCCCGCAGGGCAACGGCCTGGCCGTGCAGTACCCGACCCGCTGCACCCTGGCCCGCGAAAGGCAGTGCCCGAGGGCGATCCTCGAAGGTTTCCGCGAGGACGCCCTGAACCCCGGCACCCGCCCGATGCGCTACGGAGCGTCGATCATGATGACCCACCGGGACCTGGCCGACGGCGCGAACGTCCTCCAGAAGGGCTACTCGGTGGGCGGCGTGAGCCAGTTCAAGCTGCAAGTGGACCACCGCCAGGGCCACCCGAGCTGCGTGATCGCGGGCCGCACCCAGATCTATCGGGCGGAACCCCTGATGGACGTGGCCGACGGCCGCTGGCACAACCTGATGTGTGCCCGGACCCGGGACCGCCTGACCCTGACGGTCGACGGCCTGGAACGCGCCTGGGTCCGCCTCCCGGCGAACCTGTCGATCGCGAACGCGGAACCGTTGCGGGTGGGCGGCAAGGGCGCGGGCAAGGGCAACGACCAGTTCTCCGGCCAGATCGACAACGTCTTCCTGACCATCGCCTGACGGGTCCGGTCCTACTCCAGCAAGGAGTCGTCGATCTCGCGCTGATCCGCGGCCCGGTCCCGTTCGTCCTGCTGGAGGCGGCGCTCGTTGATGCCCGACACGGCCAGGTCCATCTCAGCTTCCCGGTTGTGCAGCTTCTCCTCGCGTACGTCGAGCCGGCGCTCTCGTTCGCCGAGCCGGGAACGCTGCAGCTGGGACAGCCGCAGCTGGTCATCGAGCTTGCGGGTGCGGCGCTCGAGGTCCACGTCGCGCGCGTCGGCGTCGTGCTGCCGGTCGGAAAGCTGCGTCTCGTGCTTCTTCAGGGACCGTTGCCGGTCGTGGAGCCCGTCCAGCATCTGCTGGGCCCGGGTGTCCCGAACCTCCGCGTCGACTTCTTGCTGACCTTCGCGCGGCTCCCGCGAGGAGGAGGAGCCGACGTCGTCGCCTGCCATCCCGGAATCGTACGGCCGCCGCTTCCGCTCAGCGCCCGTGTCGTTCAGGAGGACCACCCGGTCGCCGTCGCAGTTCGCCGGTCGCTGGTCGCTGGCCAGCGGGCCAGCGGCCAGGCAGCGGATCGTGCAGCGGCGCTGGTCATGCCGGCAGCCCGCCGATCGCCGCGATCTCGACGTGGTCGGCCGGGCACTCCCACACCGCCCGCCCGTGGAGCTCAGTCGCCGCGAGCGGGTGGCGGTGCGGATGGCGCGGGCAGGCCGGCCAGTTGGTGGGCCGACCCAGCGTCCACAGGGCCTCGACCGCCCATTCCTGCACCCGGTCAGCCAACTCGGCGACCTGCCGAGCCGGCGGCTGTCCGAGTGCGATCGAGATCCCCTGCCCGGACCCGTCCTGGGCGTAGAGGTAGGCGCTGGCGGTGCCGGGCAGGTCGCTCCACGACTCATCGCGAATCTCGGGAAGAACGCCCCCGGGCCGGGCGAGGTCAGCCAGGATCGGATCGAGAGCGGCGGCCAGCTCGGAGTCCATGGCCCCAGTCTCCTACGCGTATGCCTGTCTTACCGCTGCGGCCGTCACGTCGACCTCAGGGCGTCTGCATCCACCTGCTGGGCTTCGCTGTCACGGTCAACTGCCTATGCGGGTCGGCTCGGCAGATGTCGAAAAGCCGGCCATCCACTCCGCGTGCCGGCGCATGCGGACCAGGTCATCGGGGAACCAGCTCTCCCACGACTGATCCAGACTCATCCAGGCGGCCGGCTGACCGGGCTCGGCCACCAGCGGAACCGCAGGATCGGCGATCGCGGCGTAGGACAGTCCCAGGGTCGCCGGCTTGTCGGGATGGTAGGAGCGGACGCTGGCAGCGGCCGGCCGATCGAAAAGATCGACATCCACTCCGGTCTCTTCGCGCAACTCACGACGGGCCGCCTCACGGGGCGTCTCCCCAGGCTCGACCTGCCCACCGGGCGGAACCCAACCCCGCCACGGATGATGCACCAGCAGAACCCGGGAAAGATCCGCGTCGAACACCCAGACCTCAGCCCCCAGCGGATCCGCCGGACTGGCGCCAGCAGCAGCCACCCAGCCCGCGACGTCGTCATATTCGACCCGTGCAGCACCAACATCGCCCAACGCGGCCTCCAGCGACCGCCGCTGCAACTCGTCACGACTCATGCCCGCAACCTAGCGAGGGGGTATGACATCGCCCGACCACAAGGCCACCCGGTCTTTGGCGGACTCGTATGCCATCATCGGCGGGCAGTTAGCGAGAGCTCCCTCGGCGTACACGAGCACGGCCTTGCCGAGGGCTGCGCCAAGAGTGCGCAGGAACAGGCAGAAGGCGATCAGCCTCTCCTGGCCCTGAATGTCGTGCAGGCTGACATCGCCCACGATCTCGTCGTGAGTCCACGGCCGGACGATCCACTCCAAGCCGGGGTCGGGCCAAACCCGCAGACTCCGCAGCACGCCCCCCGGATCGAACAGCTCAGCGGCTGCTGCCGGCAGCGGTCGCCGCTCGTCGCCGACCTCGTACTCATACCGCCAGCCCTCGGACCGGATGAGCCCCAACAGCGCTTCCCAGTCGGCGATCGCGGTACCAGCCACCACCACGTCAGGGAGGCTCCCGTTCTGCGACGGGTCGAACCACCCTGCGACGTCGTCCCACCGGATGATCTCCACCCGAGCGATTCTCCTGCCAAGCCTCCCACTGAGGAGTGGCAGCGGCACGACGGCGACTGAAGGTGCGCCACCATGACGAACGCCTGGCCTCGGCATCAGCCGCGACCAGGCGCTTCATATGTGGAGCGGGTGACGGGAATCGAACCCGCACTGTCAGCTTGGGAAGCTGATGTTCTGCCATTGAACTACACCCGCGAGCGGCCCCACTGTACCCGATTCCCGGGCTTCGTGGCGGAGCCGCCCCGAGTAGGCACCGGCCGGACCTGGTGCGGCCCAGCTCCCTCCCGAACCTGGCAGCGCCCCGCGACGCAGAGCGGTGGCCGGCCGGTGCCTACGACCTTGCGGCGGCGACCAGGGGGCGGCCTAAGTTGGCGGCCGGGTCGCGCCACGATCGGGTGATCGGGGGGTATCGCAGAGTCATGGCCAGGGGCAGGGCGCCGGCGGGGCCGTGGCGGCGGAGCATGGCTGTGGTGATGTCGAACTCGAACAGGCGCCAGTCGACCATGGCCGAGGCGCGGAGGGCTTCGGCCAGGTGGTTGATCACCGCGGGGTCGGTCACGGGGTGGGCGTGGCCGGTCACGTACGCCTCGTCGTCGCTTTCCTCCGGTGGGTACGAGTGCAGGGCGTAGCGGCCGTCGCGTTCCAGGTCGCGGCGTTTTGCCGAGTTGACCACGAAGCAGTAGAGGCCTTCGTCGGTGATGACCGGGGACCCGGGGTGCACGCGGGGCCCGCCGTCGGCGCGGACTGTCGCGAGGTAGCCCATGCCGGGGCCGTACTGCTGGAGCAGTGCGCGGACGGCCGCGGCGAGCTCGGGCTCAGCCGCAGCGAATTCGGACCAGGAAGCCATGCGAACATCATATCGAACATATGTTCTAGTCGACCACTGAACACGCACTCCAATGCCGGTCGGTATGGTGTGGCGATGCTGCTCTCCGACCGTGACCTGGTCTCCGAGATCAAGTCGGAAAACCTCGCTCTCGAGCCGTTCGCGCCGGAGCTGATGCAGCCGTCCAGCATCGACGTCCGGCTGGACCGCTTCTTCCGCGTGTTCAACAACCACCTGTACACGCACATCGATCCGGCCGAGCAGCAGGACGACCTGACCGCCGAGGTCGAGACCGCCGACGGCGAGCCGTTCGTGCTGCACCCGGGCGAGTTCGTGCTGGCCTCGACGCTCGAGGTGATCACCCTGGGCGACCAGCTCGCCGGGCGGCTGGAGGGCAAGAGCAGCCTGGGCCGCCTCGGCCTGCTGACCCACTCGACCGCCGGCTTCATCGACCCGGGCTTCTCCGGGCACGTGACGCTGGAGCTGTCCAATGTGGCCAACCTGCCGATCAAGCTGTGGCCGGGCATGAAGATCGGCCAGCTGTGCATCTTCCGCCTGTCGTCCCCGGCGGAGCACCCCTACGGCTCGGCGGTCTACGGCTCGCGCTACCAGGGTCAGCGCGGCCCGACCCCGAGCCGCAGCTACCACAACTTCCGCACCTGGCCGACCACCTGACGGATCCCAAAGCAAGATCAGGATCAAGGTCGAGGTCAAGGGCAGGATCAAGGCCATGTCGTGCCTGGTTGCATGGCACTGACCGTCGCTCCCGCCGAGACCGGGCGAGGGCGGCCAATCGCCTGGCGGCTCATGAACGGCCACCCTCACCCTGCCGGCTGCGTGCTCGCAAGACTCAGGCGCCAGGGAGTGACCCACTCGTTCGGGCGTCGACGATGGGCCGCTACCCGAGCCCACCTTCGTTGCAGACTCGCCCGAGGTGGCGATCAGGCGCCGCGTTCAGAGTCGACGGGAAAAGTGCAGGCCAAGGTGACCCTGACGCGTCTTGGGGCGCGGGCGGCCGTGGTTCGGGCGGGATGATAACGGCGTAAAGCGAATATAATGCCCGAATGATCCAAAACGGTACGATCTTCCGCCTCACCTCGCGTCGCGTTCTTGCCGCCGCTCTGGTGATGGCCGCCTCGGGCGCCCTCGCCGTGAACGCGCAGCCGGCGAGCGCTTCGTCGCACCAGCCTTGCAAGATCGAGAAGCACAGCACCACCGCCGGCATCACCAAGGTCGGTACGGGCACCGCCACCGTCGTCTCCGACGGCGTCAAGCTGACCACCGCCCGGTCCAGCAACGCCGACAAGGTGTCGTGGCGCGACTCCTTCAAGCCGGTGGCGGCCAGCACCGTCACCGAGATGAGCTACGAGACCGTCAAGCTCGACACGACCGCCGGGGACAACAACGTCGTCAACGACGCCGCGCTGCCCTCGTACCAGGTCTTCGTCAAGACGGCCGCCGGCGAGGGTGTGCTCATCTTCGAGCCGTACTACTACCTGGGCTCGATCGGCGCCGGGAACCCGCAGCGCAAGGTCCGCACCGAGTGGAACGTGCTCGACGGTCCGCTGTGGACGTCCTCGACCACGATCGCCGGCCTCCCCAAGACCGCGGGTGGCCCGGCCACCAAGACCTTCGCCCAGGTCGTCGCCGAGAACCCCCGGATGACGGTCACGGGCATCGGCTTCGGGCTCGGCACCTACAACGCCGGAGTGACCGCCGTCCTCGACGAGCAGCGCTTCGCCGCCGCCCGGCAGTGCACCGAGCACCAGTGGTCGTCCGACTTCAGGTCCGGCGGCTGGCGGCACTGAGCACCGGCATCTGACGCAGCGGCCGGGTCCACCAGGACCCGGCCGCGCGCCCGTCCACGTCCTCGTACGATTGCCGCGAGCTTTCCCGCGGCTGAGAGGACACCACCGTGTACCTGATGATCTCGACCTATCGCGCCCCGCTCGAGCAGGTCGACGAGGCCCGGACCGCACACCTCGCCTTCGTCGACGAGTTGCAGCGGGCCGGTGTGCTGGTCTCCGCCGGCCGCCAGGACCCGCCGGTCGGCGGCATCCTCCTGCTCGACGTCGAGTCCGAGGCCCGGGCGCACGAGCTGCTCGCCGACGACCCCTACGTGCTCCGGGGCCTGGCCGACTACACCGCGACCGGCTGGCAGCCCACCCGCGGCGTCCTGGCTGACTGGAAGAGCCCCACCGCCTGAGGCAAGCCGGTGGGAAAGGCCTAACTGACGCCGATCTCGCCGAGGGCGCGCAGCGCGTTCCCCTCGGCGATCTCCCGCATGAACTCCGCATGCGGAAAGTCGCCCTCGATGAGCTGCAGCGGCCCGGCGACCAGCGACAGGTAGTGCACAAGCCGATAGAGCGCCAGCCGAGCCGGATCCAGCTCCACCGTGCGCAGCACTGGATACAGCGAACCGAAGCGCAGCTCCAGGAACGCGTGTTCCCACTCCACGTCGAAGAACATCGTCGCCTCGATGTCGATCAGGACCGGTTCGCCGCCGGGGCCGATCAGGACGTGGTCGGGGCCCAGTTCACCGTGGATCAGGCCGTACCCGGATCGGGGTCGCACGGCCTCGAAGCGCGTGTGCAGCTCTTCCTCCAGCCGGCCGCGCACCGCCGCGATCCGCGGGTCCCGCGCCGCCGCCTCGACCAGCGAGTTGAGGCCGCGTTGCCGGGCGAAGCCGGCCGGGGTCTCGCCGGGAAAGCCGAAGGTCGGCGCCTGATGGCGGTGCATCGTCCGGAGCATCTCGGCCAACCGGCCGAGGGCTGCACGCCCGGCCGCCGGATCGCGCTTCAGCAGTGCCTCCAGCGTGCCGCCGCGGATGTCCTCGACCAGCGCGCGGTCCGGACCCATCATCACGATTTCCGGTACGCGCACCCCGAGCTCCCGCAGCAGCTCATGGCACCGGACAAATCCGTCACGCCCCGCGTCGGCCTGGAACGGTCCGACGTCGAGCCCGGTCTGCGCGGGCCAGAAGTTCTCCTCCGCCGCCCAGCGGTACAGCAGCACGGTCGACCCGTCGTCGAGGGTCAGCCGGTAGACACCCTTGGTGGTGCCGCCGGCGAGGCGGGACAACTCCCGGAGCCGGCGGTCGGTGCCGTACGTGTCGCGTACGAGATTCTGCAGGTCTGCCGGGGTCACGAAAGCGCGCACCCGGTCATTGTGGGTGACCGGGTCACGCGCGGTGCGAGCGGAGCCGGCCGACCTCACCCATGATCGTGTTGATCAGCAGGGTGTTGAGCAGGACGCCGGCCGCGACGCTCAGCCACAGCATGGCGATGGCCAGCCAGCCGTCGCCGAGCAGGAAGACCGGCGCGAAGATGATCGAGACCGGCGCGGTGAGGCCGATCAGGTAGACCGCGGCCGACGACGGCTCGTGGTTGCCGGTGGCGAGGTTCCCGCCGACCAGGATGACCGAGGTGACCGCGACGGCGAACAGGTAGACGCGGGTGGTCCAGGTGCCGAGGAAGAAATTGGTCATGCGGTCCATCGTGGTGAGGCCGCCGGGCGCCCTCCTGAGTAGCGCTACTCAGCAGAGCCCGGTACTCAGCTCAGATCCGCGCCGGTGAGCAGCCCACGGATGTTCAGCTCCGCCGCGACCGCCGGGTCGCACTCGTCGACGATGACCGCCGTACCGATGATCGTCGCGCCCAGCGCCGCGATCAGGTCCTGCAGACCGCGGGCCTGGGCGCCGGTGACCGCCCAGTCGTCCACCACCAGCACCCGGTCGGCCGGGCCGATCAATCGGGTACGCACGCCGAGCTGCTGGCCGGCCCCGCGGTGATCGGCCGGCACCCGGGCCCACGTCATCGGCTCGGCGATCGGCAGCCGCGCCCCCGCCCGGTACGCCTCCACGAAGCCCACCCCCAGCGCGCGGGCCGCCAGCGGGCCGACGAGGAAGCCGGTCACCTCCGGCGAGACCACCACCGTGGGCGTGGCGTCCGGAAAAAGTCCGGCCAGTCCCGGACCGAGGCCGTCGAGCACGAACGGGTCGCGCCACCAGCCGGATCGGTCGCTGACGAGCAGATCGGTGCCCGGACCGGGGTCGGTCCAACGGAATCCGGCGCGAAGCCGGTCACGCAGGTCGGATGCCACAGCGTCATGGTGTCACCGCGGGCGCGGCACCCCGGCGCCGAGTGGGCAGAACCCGCTCAGACTAGGGGTCAAGTTGATGCAGCCGCCCACGTGGATCAGGCATGCTGTTCGGCGTACCCATGCCGATTCTCCCGGCGGGCCGCCGCCCGCTCAGCCCAGCATCCCGCGCCGGCCTCGGCGCGGCCCTCGTGCTGCTCGCTGTCGTGTCGGGCGTGGAGGTCGCGGACGGCCCGCAGGCCAACTTCGTCGGGCTCTACGCCGCCGTGCCGTTCCTGGCCGCCGTGTTCGCCTACTGGCAGACCGTGCTGGCCGTCGGCGCGATCGCGACGATCGTCGGGATGATCTTCGCCGGCACCGACGGGCGTTTCGACACCGTCGGGATGGTCAACGTGGTCGGCATCACACTGGCCACCGGGATCGCCGCGGCGGTCGCGACCATCCGGCAGCGCAAGGACAATCGCATCGCCGAGCTGCTGCGCCTGGCGGCGGTCGCCCAGCAGGCCGTGCTGCGCCCGCTCGGCCCGCAGGTCGGCAACCTCGCGGTGGCGGGCCGCTACATCTCCGCGACGGCCGCGGCGGACATCGGGGGAGACCTCTACGAGGCCCTGGACACCCCGTACGGCGTACGGATCATCATCGGCGATGTGCGGGGCAAGGGCCTGGACGCGGTCCGGCTGGCCAGCATCGTCCTGGGCTCGTACCGGCACGTGGCGTTCGAGCGGGCCGACCTGCGGTCCATCGTCACGGATCTGGACCGGGCCGTGGCCCGCAGCGTGGGTGACGAGGACTTCGTGACCGCCGCGCTGGTCGAGGAGCGGGGCGGCACGCTGACCATCGTCAACTGTGGACACCCGGCTCCGCTGCTGCTGCGGCGCGGGCAGGTCATCGCCCTCGATCCGCCGGCGCCGGCGCCGCCGCTGGGGTTCATGCCGGTGGCCCGGCCCCGGGTGGAGCGGCTGGAGCCGGGGGACAGGCTGCTGCTGTTCACCGACGGCCTGGGCGAGGCGCGCCGGGACGGCGAGTTCTTCCCGACCGCGGACCGGGCCTGGCGGCTGCTGGGTCACGGCACGGTCGGGGACGGCCTGGCATCGCTCGAGACCGCCTTGGTCGACTGGGTGCACGGGCAGCTGGAGGACGACATCGCCCTGGTCCTGCTGGAGTACACCGGCCCGGACGGCAGTGAGTCCGTGGCCATGCCGAGCTGGGAGGTCGGCGCGGCGGGGAGCTAGTCCCCGGTTTTGTCCGGCTCGGCCGGCGCGGTCTCCGGCGTCTGCGTCTCGGCCGCCGGCACAGGCACCACGGCAACGGCGGCGCGTGCGGCGATCGTCTCCGGCTGACGGTGCCGTCCCACATAGTGGCGCGGCTGGTCCGCCTGCCGGGGCTCCGGAATCAGACTCTTGATCGTGGCGAACATACTGACCTCCCCGGGTCGGGCGTACGTTTCGTCGCGTACATCCGGAGCAACGACGGGCTGGGCCCGTCGATACGTCCCGGCGGCGCGGCGACTTGCAAATGACCGAACGGTTGCCCCGGTTGCCACCTGATCGGAGACGTTTGACCCCCAACCCGACGGACAGCAAATGATCGAAGCGGACTTGTTGGGCCCTACCCATGGGTAATACAGTGTTGGTTACTGACGGGTAACTCGCGTCCTGAGAGCGGGGCCAAGAACACATGAGTCACTACAAGAGCAACCTGCGCGACCTCGAGTTCAACCTCTTCGAGGTCTTCGGGGCGGATCGTGCTTTCGGCCAGGCGCCGTTCGACGGCATCGACGCCGAGACCGCACGCGACGTGCTCGCGGAGGTCAACCGCCTCGCTCGCGAGGACCTCGCGGCCAGCTACATCGAGGCCGACCGCAACCCGCCGCGCTTCGACCCGGCGACGAACACCGCGGATCTGCCCGAGGCCTTCAAGAAGTCGTACGCGGCGTTCATGGCGTCCGAGTTCTGGCGCCTAGACCTGCCCGAGGCCCTGGGTGGCACCCTCGCCCCACGGGCGCTGTGGTGGGCCATCGCCGAGCAGATCCTGGGTTCCAACGCCCCGGTGTGGATGTACTCGTCCGGTCCTTCCTTCGCGCACGTCGTGCACGTCGAGGGCACCGAGGAGCAGAAGAAGTGGGCGAAGCTCTTCGTCGACAAGCAGTGGGGCTCGACGATGGTGCTCACCGAGCCCGACGCCGGCTCCGACGTCGGCGCCGGCCGCACCCGGGCCATCCCGCAGCCCGACGGCTCCTGGCACATCGAGGGCGTCAAGCGCTTCATCACCTCGGGTGAGCACGACCTGAGCGACAACATCATCCACTACGTGCTGGCCCGCCCGGTCGGCGTCGAGGGTGTCGGCGGCCCGGGCACCAAGGGCCTGTCGCTGTTCATCGTGCCGAAGTTCCACTTCGACCCCGAGACCGGCGAGCTGGGCGAGCGCAACGGCGTCTACGCCACCAACGTCGAGCACAAGATGGGCCTGAAGGTCTCCAACACCTGCGAGATGACCTTCGGCGAGGGTGCGCCGGCCAAGGGCTGGCTGCTCGGCGACGTGCACCAGGGCATCCGGCAGATGTTCATGATCATCGAGTACGCCCGGATGATGGTCGGCACGAAGGCGATCGCCACCCTCTCCACCGGTTACCTGAACGCGCTGGAGTACGCCAAGAACCGCGTCCAGGGCGCCGACCTGGTGCAGAACACGAACAAGGCCGCCCCGCGCGTCACGATCACCCACCACCCGGACGTACGCCGCTCGCTGATGCTGCAGAAGGCGTACGCGGAGGGTCTGCGCTCGCTGGTCATCTACACGGCGACCTGGCAGGACAAGGTCTACATCGCGCAGGCCGCCGGGGACAAGGAAGGCGAGGAGCTGGCGGAGCGGATCAACGACCTGCTGCTTCCGCTGGTCAAGGGCGTCGGCTCGGAGCGGGCGTACGAGCTGCTGGGCCACGAGTCGCTGCAGACCTTCGGTGGCTCCGGCTTCCTGCAGGACTACCCGCTGGAGCAGTACGTCCGCGACGCCAAGATCGACACCCTGTACGAGGGCACCACGGCGATCCAGAGCCTGGACCTGATCTTCCGCAAGATCGTCAAGGACCAGGGTCAGGCCCTCGCCGCGCTCGCCACCGAGATGCAGGAGTTCATCGAGAGCGAGGCCGGCAACGGTCAGCTCAAGGTCGAGCGCGCGTCGCTCGGCAAGGCGCTCGGCGAGCTGCAGGCCATCCTCGGCATCCAGATGGGCTGGCTGCAGGCGGTGCAGGGCGGCGACACCCGCGAGCTGTACAAGGTCGGTCTCACGTCCCGCCGGGTGCTGCTCGCCCTGGGTGACGTGGTCGTCTCGTGGCTGCTCCTGCGCGGCGCCGAGGCCTCCCTCAAGGCGCTGGGTGCCGAGGTGAGCCCGGCCGACAAGACCTTCTACGAGGGCAAGATCGCCGCGGCCCGGTTCTTCGCCCGCGAGGTGCTGCCCCGCATCGGCTCGGACCGCCGGATCATCGAGAACACCACCCTCGACGTGATGGACCTGCCCGAAGAGGCGTTCTGATCTCCACCTTCTCCTGAGACGGCGGAAGCCGGCGGACAATGACGTCCGCCGGCTTTCGGCTATCCGCGGGCGGTGTGTTCGGCGACGAGGGGCATCGTGAACGGCTCGGTCTGCGACCAGGACCCCTCGGCCCGGTGCACCGCGAGCCCGGCGGTCCGCAGCGCGGTCAGCTGGGCCTCCCCGTCGTACGGGCGCAGCAGGATCGACACATCGGACATCGTGGGGTTGTGCCCGATGACCAGCACGGTGCGCACCGCGTCCGGCACGGCCCGGAGCAGATCGATGACCTCAGTGCGGCCGCCGTCGTAGAGCCGCTGCTCGTAGTGCACTTCGGGGCTGTGCGACTCCGGATCGGCCTGCGCGAGCGCCACCGACACGCCCTGCCAGGTCTGCCTCGTCCGGCGCGCCGACGAGCACAGCACCAGGTCCGGACGCAGCCGTTTGTCGGCCAGCCAGGCGCCGGCCGCATCGGCATCGGCGTCGCCCTTCTCGGTGAGCCGGCGCTCGAAATCGGGCAGCTCACCGGGGGTTTCGGCCTTGGCGTGCCGCAGCAGGACCAACGTCCGCACAGTCATGTGTCCAGCTTGCCTGATTGAGGAATCCGCCGCCTGGGTAGACACCCCCATCGACGTATTGCCGCGGCTCGGTGCGGCAGCCACGAGCCATGGGAGGCCATTCATGGGCATCGGCGGAAGTATTTTCCTACTCGCGCTGGGAGCGATCCTGGCGTTCGCTGTCAACGCGGACATCAGCGGTCTGGACATCAACGTCGTCGGCTACGTACTCATGCTGGCGGGCCTCATCGGCCTGGCCATCACGCTCTGGTACTGGAACAGCCGTCGCCGTCCTGCCGCCGCCGTGCAGCAGCGGCCGGTCGTCACCAACGACCCGGCCTACCGTGACGGTGAGGTCGTGCAGGAGTACCGCGAGACCACCCGTCGCGAGCCCCCGCCCCCGCCGCCGTACGGCGCCTGACAGCAGGCGACTGGGAGTGCCACCGGACCGGTGGCACTCCCTTCGTCGTGCCCGGAGCCGGAATCAGGCCAGCTGGGCGCGGATCGCGTCGGCCAGCGGGGTGGCCGGGCGGCCGAGCAGGTGGGCCAGGTCCTCGGTGCCGGTGTACAGCGCACCGGAGGCGGCGTGGTGGTCCGAGTCGGCCAGGACGGCGGCGAATCCCTCCGGCAGGCCGACGCCGACCAGGAACTCGACGTACTTGTCCTGCGGCAGGTTGGTGTAGGTCACCTCGCGGCCGGACTGGCGGGAGACCTCGGCGGCGAGCTCGGCCAGCGTGACGCCTTCGCCGCCCAGCTCGTACACCTGCTTGTCGTGCTGGTCCGCGAGCACCGCCGCGGCCGCCGCCTCGGCCAGGTCGGCCCGGGTGGCCAGGCTGAGCTTGCCGTCGCCGGCCGCACCGACCAGGCCGTGCTCGAGGGCGCCGCGCAGGTCGTAGTTCTCCAGGTACCAGCCGTTGCGCAGGATCACCGACGGGATGCCGGAGGCGGCGAGGGCCCGCTCGGTGGCGAGGTGCTCGGTGGCCAGGATCATGCCGGACGAGTCGGCGTGCGGCGCGCTGGTGTAGACGATGAGGCCGATCCCGGCGTCCTTGGCCGCGTCGACCACGTTCTGGTGCTGCGGGATGCGCTTGCCGGGCTCGCTGGCCGAGACGAAGAGCAGCTTGTCGGCGCCGGCGAAGACCTTTCGCAGGGATTCCGGCTCGTCGTACGAGGCGTACTGGACGCGTACGCCACGGTCGGCGAGGTCCTGGATCTTCTCGATGCTGCGGCCGATCGCCACGATCTGGTCGGCGGGCACACCGCGCGAGAGCAGGGACTCGACGGCGTGGCGGCCGAAATGCCCGGTGGCGCCGGTGACGACGATGGTCATGCGAACTCCTCAACAAGCGTTTCCGACGGCCGGTCGACCGTCCCCTGGCACAACTGCGCAGCTCGAGGCTTACTTCCCATGAGATAGAGAGCACCTTGAAGTGCAGTACACACCTGAGGGATAGTTTCCTGGTGGAAGCCGACGTGTACGCCAAGAACTGCCCCAGCCGTCAGCTGCTGGACCGCATCGGTGACGCCTGGAGCGTGCTGATCGTCGCATCGCTGGCCGACGGCGCGATGCGCTACACCGAACTCAGTCACCGCATCTCCGGCATCAGCCCCAAGATGCTGACCCAGACCCTGCGCGCCCTGGAACGCGACGGCCTGGTCACCCGGACCGTCTACCCGGTGGTGCCGCCCCGCGTCGACTACGCCCTGACCTCGCTCGGGCGCAGCCTGCTGAGTTTGGTCGACGCGCTGCAGGAGTGGGCGGAGAAGCACATCGCGGACGTGATCGACGCCCGCCAGGCTTACGACGCGCGGGACTGAAGCCACTCCAGGGCCGCTCCGGCGGAGGTGAGGATCGAGATGTGCCCGTCCTCCGGGCGCAGCCACAGCTCGGCGGCCGGACAGTGCCCGGCGAGCCAGACGCCGTGCGAACCGGGCACCATCAGATCCGCGCCGCCGTGCACGACCAGCAGCGGAGCGGTGACAGTGGCCGGGTCGAAGCCCCACGGCGCGACGTAGGCCAGATCGTCGTCGATCAGCGCGGCCGGGCCGGCGGCCAGCGCCGGGCGCACCACGTCGAGGATCCAGGACCACTCGCCGGCGAACATGGCCTCGTCACGATCGGTGAAGCCGGGCTCGGCGTCGGTGACTGTGGCCTCGTGGTGCTCCTTGGCGGTCCGGCCCTGGGCCGCCGCGCGCAGCGAGGCGACGCTGGAGGGCGCCATCCCGGCGAACCAGTCCAGCCCCTCAGCACCGTAGGGGGCAAGCCCGGAGAGCGTCGCCACTGCGGTGACGCGGTCCGGAAGCAGGGCGGCGCAGGCCAGGGCGTGCGGGCCGCCACCGGAATGACCCATGGCGGCGAAGCGGCCGAGGCCGAGCTCGTCCGCGACGGCGGCGACATCGCCGGCGGCCGACGCGATGTCCCGGTCCGGGCGCGGGGTGGAGCCGCCGTAACCCGGCCGGTCGTACGAGAGCCAGCGGACCCCGTCCCGCATCAGTGGTACGGGCGGCGCACCGAGATTCGGGGTGCCGTGGAACCAGAAGACCGGCGTGCCGTCCCCGCCCGTGTCGTACGCGTGCAGCGTGCGGCCGTCGCCGAGCTTCAGGTCGAACTCCGTGCCGGTCGTCATGGGCCCTAAGCGAAGAGCGCGAAGTAGATCGCGATGTGGTGGCAGAGGGCGGCCAGCAGGGTGCAGGCGTGGAAGAACTCGTGGTGGCCGAAGACGTCCGGCCACGGGTTCGGCCGGCGCATGGCGTAGAAGACCGCGCCGGCGCTGTAGATGACCCCGCCGGCCGCCAGCAGCACCAGGTCGGCCACGCCGCCGTTGCGCAGGATGTCCGGCATGATGGCCACCGCACCCCAGCCCAGCGCCAGGTAGAGCGGTGCGCCCACCCAGCGGGGCAGATGCGGCCAGATGCTTTTGAGAGCTACACCGCCGATGGCGCCGGTCCAGATCAGCGCGAGCAGCAGGGTCGCTTTGTCCCGCTCCAGCAGCAGCACACAGAACGGCGTGTAGGTCCCGGCGATGAAAATGAAGATCATCGAATGGTCCAGGCGCCGCATCACCTGGTAGCCGCGCTCGCCCCACTGGCGGCGGTGGTAGAGGGCGCTGATGCCGAACAACCCGCACACCGTGACGCTGTAGATCAAGGTGCTCACGAAGGGTGCGATGCCGGGACGGGTCGCGGCGATGGAACACAGCACCACGCCGCAGACCAGGGCGACGAAGAACGCGTACTGGTGCAGCCGGCCGCGCAAACGCGGCTTGCCGATGGCGGCAGGCTTCATCTGGAACGGGGCTTCGGGCGTCACGGCTCCAGGTTACGACACCGTAGGTTACTGATCGGTAGTGAAGAGAGTCACGTCAGCTGTCGAGGCCGCGAAGGATCAGCGGCAGCCGGGCCGGCGCACCGGGCACCACCAGCACCGGCACGCCCCAGTCCTGCCGGGTGAGGTGACACGCGGCGTGCTCCACCTCCGCATCGCACGTGGCGGCCTGGGCCACCACCTGCAGGATTCCCTTGGGCACAGCCGGGTTGAGCACCAGGCGGCGAGACAGCTCCGTCGACGTGCCCTCGCCCTCGAGCAGCAGCTCCGGCGGCGACGCGGAGACCACCAGGCGGGTCGACGGGCCGAACGACGTGTCCAGCTTCTGACCCGGGGCCGGGGTGAAGACCACGTCCAAGGTCACCTCGCCCGGCGCCAGCGACGACGGCGGGCGCTCGGTGCGGCGCCGCTCGCCGGCGACCGTACGGACCGCGCCCGGCGCGAGCCGCACCAGGCGGTGGGCGCCGGACTCGACCACGAACACCTCGCCGGACCGGGTGAGCAGGACGTCGCTCGGCTCGCTCAAGCCCAAATCCACGGTGGACACCTCGCCGGTGGCCGGATCGAACCGCCGGACAGCGCCGTTGTAGGTGTCGGCGATCAGCACCGAGCCGTCCGGCAGCCCGCACACCCCCAGCGGATGCTGCAGCAACGCCTCGGCGGCCGGCCCGTCCACGTGACCGAAGTCGAACAGGCCCTGCCCGACAGCGGTGTGCAGCTCACCGGCCTCGACCCAGCGCAGCGCCGACGTCTCGCTGTCCGCGATCCAGAGCCGGTCACCGGCCGCGGACAGGCCCGAGGGCTGCGCCATCCACACGTCGGGGAGCTTGCCGTCGCGCAGGGCTTCGACCGTGGTGCCCGCGTACACGCCGGAGCCGCCGGTGGCCGGGTCGAACCACCAGAGCTGGTGGATGCCGGCCATCGCGACGATCACCTGACCCTCGAACCAGGCCACGTCCCAGGGCGAGGAGAGCGCCACACCGTCGTCAGCCGCGGAACGCCACGGCCGGCCGGTGCCGGCGACGGTGATGACCTCGCCGGTCTCCAGCCGCAGGCCGCGCAGCAGGTGGTTGACCGTGTCGGCGACCACCACGTCGTAGTCGGCGGTGCCCGCAGGAAGCAGGCAGAGGCCCTGGGGCTCGGAGAAACTCGCCACCTCGGCCCGGCCGTCGGCGCGGCCACGCTCACCCGTGCCGAACCGGCGCACCAGCGACTCGCCGTCAGCGGTCAGCTCGACCAGCGAGTGGCGGGCCGAGTCCGAGACCAGCAGATTGCCGTTCGGCAGCTCGATGGCCTTGCCGGGGAACCGCAACAGGGTGTCGGGGGCGGCCGGCGGCACGTACGGGCCGTCGCCGCGGTGCAGCGTGCCCTTCGCCTCGTGAGTGGCGACGAGCTCGTCCACCAGCCGCGTCAGACCCTCGGCGTGACCCTCGCCGGCCATCGAGGCGACGACATAACCCTCGGGGTCGATCACCGAGAGGGTGGGCCAGGCCTTGGCGGCGTACTGCTGCCACATGTGCATGTCGGCGTCGTCCAGGACGGGGTGGTGCACGCCGTACCGCTCGACGGCCGCGGCCAGGGCGGCCGGGTCCCGCTCGTGCTCGAACTTCGGCGAGTGCACACCGATGATGACGAGGACGTCGCCGTACTTCTCCTCGAGGGGGCGCAGCTCGTCCAGGACGTGCAGGCAGTTGATGCAGCAGAACGTCCAGAAATCGAGGATCGCCACCTTGCCGCGCAGGTCGGCCAGGGTCAGCGAACGGCCACCGGTGTTCAGCCAGCCCCGGCCCCGCAGCTCGGGGGCCCGTACGCGCGCGTTCATGAACCCATCGTGCCCGACGCGCGGGCCACCCCAGGTCCGGGGTGGCCGCGCTTCGCGCACGTCACATCAGGGTCGTGGTTTCAGGCAGAGCACCTGACTGCGGCCGTTGTCGGTCGGGTTGACCACGTACGGCTGGTTCGGGTCCGGGCACTGCTCCTTGGTGTCGACGATCGCCGTCACCTCGAACGAGCCGGCATCGCTGCAGTTGGCGGTGACCGCCTCGTTGCCGTTGCGCTTGACACAGTCACCGGCGCTCACCGAGAAGCCGGCGTTGCCGCCGTCGTGCGAACCCCGGGCAATCAGCCAGGTCACACCCAGCGTCAGGCCGACGATCAGGCCGGCGCCGAGGATCACGCCGAGGATGACCGGCAGCATCCGGACGTGCTGCGTCTCCGGCTTGGCCACCTCGGTCGGCACGATCTCCGGCGCATCCGGCTTGAACGAGTCGAACCGGCCCTGGTCGGCGTCCTCCTCGGGCCGTCCGGGCCAGGACGCGGTCTGCTCCGGGCCGGGCGGCGTCACCGTGGCCCGGCTGGCCGGCCCCGGGAAGACACCACCCATCCGCGGCCGGTCCCCGAACGGCTGGGTGGCATCCGCCGCGGGTGCGGGCGGGAAGCCGTTCTCCAGCGGCGGGGCGGCGTGCATCGACGGCAGCGCGGGCGCCGGAACGTACGGCTGCTCCGAACTCTGCCCGCGGCCTGACACATCCGTGGTGTTCTCGCCGTACTGGTCGGGCGGCGTGGTGCGGGCGGCCGGGTTGCCGGGCACCGCGCCCGGCTGGTCCGGCTGACCGGGCCGCCCGCGACCGGCGATGTCCGTGGTGAACTCGGTGAACTGCGCCGCGGCGGCCCGCGGATCCGGCGCCGGGCCGGGAGCGGGCGAGGCCGGCGCGAACGGCTGACCGGGCGGGCTGACCCGGGCACTGGCCGAAGCCCGGCCCGAGGCGCGACCGGGCGGCTGGGCGCCGCCGGAGGTGGGTGCTGCGCCGAACGCACCGGAGGTCGGGGCCGCTTCGGGGGCGCCGGCATCCGCTGCGGGGCCGCCGTGCTCCGGGGGTGCGCCGAACGCGCCGGAGGACGGACGGGCAGCGAACGGGTCGTCCTGGCCGGGCCGGTCACCCTGGGCGCCCCCGGGCCAGCTTCCCTGGTTGCCGGGCTGGTCGTCTAGGCTGCCGAGCCGGTCTCCCTGGTTGCCGGGCTGGTCGTCCGGGCCGCCGGGCCAGCTTCCCTGGCTGCCGGGCCGGTCGCTCTGGCCGTCCCCGAACGGGGATGCGCCCGACGACGGCCGCGTGCCGAACGGGGCTGCGCCGGACGACGGCCGGGTGCCGAACGGAGCCTCGGGCGGGCGCCCGTAGGTGCCGTCGGTCGATGCCGGCGTGCCATACGTGCCGTCTGCGGTCGCCGGCTTGCCGTAGGGGTTGTCCGCGGGGGCCGGCTTGGCGTACGGGTTGTCGGCCGGCGGGGCGAACGGGCCGGCGGGCGGCGTGCCGTAGGTGCCGTCGGCCTGCGGCGCGAAGGGGCTCGCGGGTGGCTTGCCGTAGGTGCCGTCGGCCGGGCGGGCGTAAGGATTCTCCGGGGGCTGGCCGTAGGCGCCGGAGGTCGGCGCGGACTCGCGGGCGCCCGAGGTGGGTGCCGCGCCGAACGCGCCGCTGACCGGCTGATCCTCGTCCTGGTACGGCGACTGCGGCGCGGGCTCATCGACCGGGGCCGGACGACCGTAGACCCGAGGCTGCGGGCTCGCTGCGGCCGGCGGAGGCACCTCCTCGGCGTCCCCGGGCGGAGTCACCCGGCTCGCCACGGGCACGGAGGCACTGGCCGACACCGGACGTGCGGTGCCCTTGGCCGGGCCGGCCGCGGACGGCTCGCTGACCTCGGCGGGGTCCCGCGGCTGCGGCACGGCTGCGGCGCTGCGGGGCTCGGCTGTTACCGGCGAACCGATGCTGCCGAGCGAGGCGCCGGGAACACGCTGCGGATATCCACCGCTGCCGCCCTCGGGGCGCACGGCGTCGGGTGATCCGGCCGCCGTGAAGGACGCACCGGGGATGCGCTGGGCGTAGCCGTTGCCGGCAGGCCCGTCCGACGGCTGATCGGCGTCGAAGCGGCCGGCCTCGGGGCGGGCGAACGGCGACTGGTCGTCACCGTCACCCGGGCGGTCGGAAGCGCTGTGGATGGGTGCGGGGAAATCGCCGTCGGCGCCTTCGCGGCGGAACGAGCCGTCACGGAAGGGATTGCTGTCGGGGCGACTTCCGCCGGGGAAGCCCTCGCTGTCCACGTCGTCGTCTCCACCTGCGGGGAAGGCGCCACCACGGTTCGGCAGCGTGCCGTTGTCGGCGGCGTTACGTGCGGAGAATGCGCCGCTGCCGGCGGCGCCGCGAGCGGGGAAGGAACTGTCGGACTCGCCACGGGCCGGGAAGGCGCCGCTGTCGCCACGGGCCGGGAAGGCGCCGCTGTCGCCGCGGGAAGGGAAGGCGCCGCTGTCCGCGTCGCTCCGCGAACCGAAGGTGCTGTCGGCGTTGCGTGCGGAGTAGGCGCCGCTGCTGTCGGCGGGCAAGGCGATGTCGCCGGCCTCGTTGCGAGCCGCGAAGGAATCGCCGCGGGCGGAGAAGGCGCCGTCACTGCGGGCGGGGCTGTCGCCAGGGCGGGCGCCGGCGCCGCGGATCGGGAAGCTGCCGTTCCCGGAGCCCCCGCGGGTCGGGAAGCCGCCGCTCTCGCTGCCGCCGCGAGTGGGGAAGCCGCCGCTCTCGGCGCCGCCACGAGCAGGCAGGCCGCCGTTCTCGCTGCCGCCGCGGGCGGGGAAGCCGCCGTTCTCGTTTCCTCCGCGAGCAGCCAGGCCGCTGCTCTCGCTGCCGCCGCGGGTCGGGAAAGCGTCGCTGTCCTCCCCGGCGGGCGGCGCGTCCGGCAGGCCGGTCAGTGTCGCGCCCGGAACGCGGACCCGCTGGTCACCGAAGGCCGACAGGCCCGGAGGACGCTCGCGGGACTGCTGGTCGTCGTCGGCTCGGGCCGCGCCGAACGCCTCGCCGGCCGGGGAGCCACCGAACGGCTCCCGGGGGGCGGGCGCGAACGAGGGCCGTTCAGCCGGACCGGACGGTGACTGGTCGGCCGGGACCGATCTCGGCCGGTCGAAGGGCGAGCCGCCGGGGCGGCGGGACGGGTCCGGCGCCGACTCGGCCGGCTGGCGGGTCGGGGCGAAGCCGTTGAACTCGCCGACCGGGCCGTCCAGCGGCCCACCCGCGATGCCGGGCGAACGCTGCGGCAGCTCGCCGCCCCCGCGGTACGGGTGCGACTCGGCGGGGCGGGCGAACGGGTTGTCCTCAGCTGTGCCGGCCGGCTGGGCCGACGGCGGAGGAGCCCAGGCCGACTCCGGCGCGGCGATCGAGTCGGCATTTC
Source organism: Actinoplanes sp. NPDC004185 (assembly GCF_053603475.1). Classification (NCBI taxonomy): domain Bacteria; kingdom Bacillati; phylum Actinomycetota; class Actinomycetes; order Micromonosporales; family Micromonosporaceae; genus Actinoplanes; species Actinoplanes sp. NPDC004185. The sequence continues at coordinate 168,051 of NZ_JBSGFR010000004.1, forward strand.
CCTGGGCCGGTGCTGGCGGTCGCTGGGGCAAGGCGCCGGGCTCGGGTACGCGGGCCGAGCCGCTGGAGTTCGACGCGAACTGGGCCGCGCCCGGGCCGAAGGCCGGGCCCGGCGTCCGCGCCGGATCCGATCCTGGCCGGCCGGCGGCCGCCGAAGCGGACGGCGGCGGGAACCCGGCGGGCGGGAAGTCAGGTGCCGCGGGAGAGCCGGGCTCCCGCTGAGACAGCGGGAATCCGGCCGGGGACCCGGGTTGCTGCGGTCCACGCTGCGAGAGCGGGGGCGGGAAGGACGGTGACCCGGCCTGGGGCTCGCGCTGGGAGAGCGGCGGCGGGAAGGGCGGTGACCCGGCCTGGGGCTCACGCTGGGAGAGCGAGGGCGGGAAGGACGGTGACCCGGCCTGGGGCTCACGCTGGGAGAGCGGCGGCGGGAAGCCGGGCGATGACGGTCCGGACGCCGCGGAACCGGGCTGCTGCGAGCCGCGCTGCGCGAGCGGAGTGGCCGCGCCGGGCGATGAGGGCCCGGACGACGGGGACCCGGGCTGCTGCGGTCCGCGCTGGGAGAGCGGCGGGAAGCCGGCCGAGGAAGATTCGGGCGACTGCGGTGCAGGCTGCTGCGGGAGCGGAACGGCCGCACCGGGCGACGAAGGCCCGGCAGGGAACCCGGGCTGCTGGGGTGCGCGCTGCGTGAGCGGCGGCGGGAAGCCGGGCGGCTGCTGCGGGGCCGGCTGCTGGCCGGCCGGCGGCACCGCGGGCACCACGAACGGCGAGCCGCCGTTGGGGGTGGCGTGCGGTGGCGGGGCGTACGCGCTCGGGAAGGACTCCTGGGCGTGCGGGTACGACGGGGCCCGGTCGGCGGTCTTGTGACCGTCGGAGTCCGGCGGGAAGGCGTCCGGCGGGAAGCCGTCGGTGCCGAACGGGTCGGCTCCGCTGCCCGACGTGGCCCCCGGCTGGTGGCCGGCGTGCTGGCCCTCGGACGTCATACGCGCCTCCTCCATGACTGTCGGCCGTGCCAGCTTGCCACGGACGCGGCCGACCCTGCAGAGCTGGGCGTCGCCCGGTCACTGCCCCGCCCGGCCGGCCGAGCCGGGCAGGTGACCGTCGCCAACCGTACCGGGCGTCGCGGGCGGAAGAAATCCCGGTGTACGCCGTGGAGAGCGTGGCGGTGCGTTGTAAATCACGAAGGAGGGCGACCTTTGGTAGGCAATTGCCCTTTTTGGAACGACGGCGGCCCGCTCGGAGAACCGGGCGGGCCGTCGGGTGCCGTGTTGCTCAGCAGGTGCTCAGAACATGCGCTGCTGGCTGAGGATCGCGATCTCGTCCCGCATCGACTGCGTCGGCGCCGACTTCCACGCGCGGTCGATCGCGCGGGCGTTGAGCTTGGCGATGCGGCGGTTGCGGATGCGCTCGATGGTGCTCATGCGGTGCTCACTCCCTTGGGCCATCGCTGGCCTCGTTGCTGTGGTGCCGTGTTCCGGCGCTGGTTCCATTGAACCGCGCCGGAACACGTACCGCCAACGATTTGAGGGGTGATCCCGCTTACCTGCCTAAGGATCGAAGGCTGGGAAAACCGTTTGCCGACGAAAATCAGGCCCAGGAGAGCATTGCCGCCTCTGGATCCTCCAGGAAGCCGCCGATGTCGCGGAGGAACTTCGAGCCCAGCTCGCCGTCGATGATCCGGTGGTCGAACGAGAGCCCGAGGGTGGTGACCTGGCGAATCTTGATCTTTCCCTTGTGGACCCACGGCGTCGGCCGGATGGCCCCGAAGGCCAGGATGGCTGCCTCGCCCGGCGGCAGGATCGGCGTTCCCGTGTCGATGCCGAAAACACCCACGTTGGTGATCGAGAACGTTCCGCCGGACATGTCGGACGGCGGGGTCTTGCCCGACTTGGCCGTTTGCACGAGGGCAGTCAGGGTGTCCGCCAGCTCACGCAGGGTCAGTCGGCCCGCGTCCTTGATGTTCGGCACGATCAGGCCGCGCGGGGTCGCGGCCGCGATGCCCAGGTTGACGTAGTCCTTGACGACGATCTCGTTGGTCGCCGCGGACCAGGTCGAATTGACCATCGGGTGCCGCTTGACCGCCAGCAGCACGGCCTTGGCCACGAACAGCAGCGGGGAGATCCGCACGTCACGGAACTCCGGCCGGGCCTTGAGCCGCTCCAGCGACTTCATCGTCCGGGTCACGTCCACGGTCAGGAACTCGGTCACGTGCGGCGCGGTGAACGCCGACGCGACCATGTTCTCGGCCGTCAGCTTGCGGACGCCCTTGATCGGGATGCGCTGCTCCCGCGAGGCGTCGAACACCGCGGCCGACGCGGGCGCCGGTCGGGTGACGAGCGACTCAGTGACGTCCGTCTCTGCGAGCGCCGAGGCGGACGCCAGGGAGGGTGCCGACGAGAGCGCCGATGGGGCCGCTGCCGCCTGCTGGACGTCGTCGCGGGTGATCGAGCCGAGCGGGCCTGTGCCGGCGATCGTGGTCAGATCGACCCCGAGATCGCGGGCGAGCTTGCGCACCGGCGGCTTGGCCAGCACCGGCCCGGCGGTCCGGGCTGCCGCACCCGCGGCGGGCTGTGCCGGTGCCACGGGAGCGGGCTGGGCCGGTGCAGCCACTGCGGCCGCCGGGGGCTGGGAGGTAGTCGGGGTCGGCTGGGCCACGGGCGCCGGTGCCGGCGCCGGAGGTGGGGTCGGCGGTGCTGCGGTTGCCGACGCTGTGGGCGTACCGATGCGGGGTCGGCGTTTGGCAGTTGCGGTTTTCGGGCCGTAACCGACCAGCACGGCCGTGCGGCCGCCCGGAGCCGGGCCACCGATCATGCCGGGCTCGACCGAGCCCTCTTCGGGCGCGATCTCGACCGCCGCGAGTGACTCCGCGGAGGGCACCGGGCCGGCGCCCGGATCGGTGTCGATCGAGATGATCGGCGCACCGACCTCGACCGTGGTGCCGGCCTCGTGGAAGATCTGGGTGACGACCCCGCCCCACTTGGCCGGGATCTCGACGGCCGCCTTGGCCGTCTCCACCTCGACGATCGGCTGGTTGAGCTCGATCGTGTCGCCGACCTTGACCAGCCAGGCCAGGATCTCACCCTCGGTCAGGCCCTCGCCCAGGTCGGGCAGCGTGAACTCCTTGATCCGGGACATCGGCGTCACCAGCCGAACGAACGGTCGACGGCGTCCAGCACCCGGTCCAGGTCGGGCAGGTACTCCTCCTCGACGCGGGCGGCCGGGTAGGGCACGTCGAAGCCCGTCACCCGCAGCACCGGCGCCTCCAGGGAGTAGAAGCACTCCTCGGTGATCCGGGCGGCGATCTCGGCGCCGAGGCCGAGGTTGCCGGGGGCCTCGTGCACGACCACGGCCCGGCCGGTCCGCCGGACGGACTCGAAGACCGGGCCCAGATCCAGCGGGGAGAGCGTGCGCAGGTCGACGACCTCCAGATTGCGGCCGTCCTCGGCCGCGGCCTGCGCCGCGTCCAGGGCGGTCCGGACCATCGGCCCGTACGCGATCACAGTGGCGTCCGACCCGTCACGCACGATCCGTGACGCGTGCAGGGGGAAGTCGCCGGGCGCGTCGAGGTCGACCACACCCTTCTCCCAGTAGCGGCGCTTCGGCTCGAAGAACACGATCGGGTCGTCGGAGATGATCGACTGCTGGATCATCGCGTACGCGTCGGCCGGGTTGGAGCAGGTCACGACCTTGAGACCGGGGGTGTGGGCGAAGTACGCCTCGGGCGACTCGGAGTGGTGCTCGACCGCGCCGATGCCACCGCCGTACGGGATCCGGATGACGATCGGCACCCGCACCTTGCCCAGCGACCGGTAGTACATCTTGGCCACCTGGGCCACGATCTGGTTGTACGCCGGGAAGACGAACCCGTCGAACTGGATCTCGCACACCGGCCGGTAGCCGCGGATGGCCAGGCCGACCGCGGTGCCCACGATGCCGGCCTCGGCCAGCGGGGTGTCGATGACCCGGTCCTCGCCGAAGTCCTTCTGCAGGCCGTCGGTGATCCGGAAGACGCCGCCGAGCTTGCCGACGTCCTCGCCCATGATGACGACCTTGGGATCGTTCTCGAGCGCGCGGCGCAGGCCGTGGTTGAGGGCCTTGCCAAGGGTGATCGTCTCGCTCATCAGTGGGTGCTCCCCTCGAACGAGGCCTCGTAGGCGGCGAACTGCGCGCGCTGCTGGTCGAGCTCGGGCGAGCCGTTCGGGTAGACGTGGTCGAACATGGTGACCGGTTGCGGGTCGGGCATGGCCAGCACCCGCTCGCGCAGGTCCAGGGCCAGCTTGCGGGCCGACTCGTCGACCTCGGCGAAGTACGTGTCGTCGGCGAGCTGCTGCTTGGTCAGGAACGCCTTGAGCCGGCTGATCGGGTCCTTGGCCTTCCAGGACTCGACCTCGCTGGCGATGCGGTAGCGGGTCGGGTCGTCCGAGCTGGTGTGCGCACCCATCCGGTACGTGTACGCCTCGATGAGCGTCGGGCCCTGCCCGTTGCGGGCCTGGTCGAGCGCCGCCCGGGTCACCGCGAAGGTGGCCAGCACGTCGTTGCCGTCGATCCGGACACCGGGGAAGCCGAAGCCGGCCGCGCGCCGGTACAGCGGGATGCGGGTCTGCCGTTCGAGCGGCTCGGAGATGGCGTACTGGTTGTTCTGGCAGAAGAACACCATCGGGGCGTGGAACACGCCGGCCCAGACGAACGCCTCGTTGACCTCGCCCTGGCTGGTGGCGCCGTCGCCGAAGTACGCGATGACGGCCTCCCCGTCCGGGGTGCCGGTCTTGCCGTCCATGGTGACGCCCATGGCGTAGCCGGTGGCGTGCAGCGTCTGCGAGCCGATCACGATCGTGTAGCCGTTGAACTTGTACTTGTTCGCGTCCCAGCCGCCCTGGTCGACGCCCCGGAACAGGCCGAACGGCATGATCGGGTCGATGCCGCGGGTGTACAGCACGCCGTGCTCGCGGTAGGTCGGGAACGCCATGTCCTGCGGGCGCAGGGCCCGGCCGGAGCCGACCTGGGCGGCCTCCTGGCCCAGCAGGCTGGCCCAGATCCCCAGCTCACCCTGCCGCTGCAGGGCGGTCGCCTCGGCGTCCAGGCGGCGGACCGTCACCAGGTCCTGGTACAGCTCTCGGTACTCGCTGTCGGTGAAGTCGACCGAGTACGTGACGCCGTCCGCCGTGGTGACGCTGTCGATGCGCTCACCGTCGGGCGTGAGTAGCTGAACGAAGCCGCCTGCCGGGGCGTCTGCCCCGACTTCGCTTTCGCCGTTCGCCATCCGTGTCTCCCTGTTTCATCTCTGCGCCCACGGCGGGTGTTGCCCGTCCGCGCGGCTGACCGCTGGGGTTCGCCGCGCCTGGCCCGGGTGAGGTTGCCGCGCGGCTGGTCGGCGTGATCACAGACCCCGCCGGGGAGTGACGGCTCCCACCGCGTCCCGCTGCTTGGTCCAGCCGCGACGGCGGCGGTGCCGTCGCCCCCATCCTCGCAGAGAACGTGAGTGGCGCCACAGGTCAGGTCGATCACAGATCCGAAATCTTGCGGAGTCATTGGTGCCCGTGTTTGTCCGGTTAAGTGGTTTTCGTGCCATCACTTCTGTCGGAACGGACAACTTTCACCGCTGCCCGGACGGCCATGCGTCGTTCACCCCGATAGCCGAGACAGATCCAAGTTGATCTTTACGCAGGGGGTGCTGGCCGTGCCGGAGCAACCGGACGACGACGGGCTCGTGCCACCGATCAAGGTGATGCGCAAGCGGCTCAACGGCGTCTACAGCGCCGAGGGCTTCTCCGGGCCGACCCGGCGCTACGTGCTCATCGTGGCGATGCTGGTCGGGCTCGCGTCGCTGCCCACCCTGGCGGCGATCACCGCCGGCTCCCGCGAACTCGACGACGACCGGACCGGCGCGATGGACGTCCCGTTCATCCCGCCGGCGTCGACCGGACCGGTCCGGCCCGCGCCGACGGCATCGGCGGGCACCGGGTCGCCGAGCGGCTCGGGCCCGGTGCAGGGCCAGGCCCAGAGGCGCAAGACCAAGCCGCGGCCGGCCGCGCCGATCAAGACCAGCAAGGGGTACGGCCAGAGCACGCGCAGCGGGTCGACGGGGGTGGCGGCGCCGTCGCGTGGTGCGCATCCTTCTGGATCTTCCAGTCCTTCGGGTGATCGGGGGGAGTCCTGGCGGCCTGGTCCGTCGAGGGCCGGCTCGGGTTCTGGTTCCGGGTCCGGGTCGGGCTCGTCCGGTGGCGGGTCGTTGCCCGGGAAGCCGGCTCCGGTACGTCCGCCTGTGCGGCCGGCTCTGCCGTCTTTGCCGCCGGTTCCGGTCAAGCCGCAGCAGCCGGGGGACTCTCCCGGGAACGGGTACGACGACGGTGATTCCGGTGGTGAGACGCCGGATCCGCCGCAGAAGCCGGTTCGGCCGCCCTGGTGCTGGGACCGGACGGACTGCTCGTGGCGGCCTGCGCACCACCAGCGCCCGGACCGGCCGCACCACCACGATCACGCGGGTCAGCCGGACGACCCGGACCGGCCGCACGACCCGGACCGGTCGCACGACCCGGACCGGCCGCACGACCCGGACCGGTCGCACGACCCGGACCGGTCGCACGACCCGGGCGACTCAGATCAGGTCGGCGACCAGGACGACTCCGACCGAGGGCCTGATCACGACGATGCCGATCGGGTGGACGACCAGGACGACTCCGACCAAGGGCCTGGTCAGGACGACGCCGATCGGACGGACGACCAGGATGACTCCGGCCGGGGTTGTGACGAGGGTGACCGGCGCAGGTCCGCCGATCGCCGGATCACCGTCCACATCGAAGTACGGCGTGGGCGCGTTGAGGACCGGGCGGCTGCTCACCGTGACAAGGACGGCCGGGCCTCCGACCGCCACGAGCGCACCCGCCGCGCGAAGGACCACGACGAGCACTCGCCGGCCCGGCACGAACAGCTCATCCGTTCCATCAGCCGCCGGACGGCCGACGCCGCCGGATCCGACTCCCGCCGGAGGTCAGAAGTGACCGAACGCCCGCAGAACGTCCGGCCCGCCCGCAACGCGGACCGCACCCACAACAGTCACCGCTACCAGCCGTCAGCCGCCGACCGTGCCGAAGGCGGCACCCAGACGACCACCGCGACCCGCGCCTACCGCGGCTCCCACCGCTCCGAACGCATGCACCGCGTCGACGACCGCACGGGCGCGCACCACCGCACCTCCCGGATGGGCCGTCACCACCTGGAGCAGCAGCAGGAAAACCAGGACCACCAGCAGAACGGCTGGTGAAAGGCCCGCCCTCACCCGGCGACGTGGAGGTTCGCCGGGCGAGGCGGGTCGAACAGCGGCTACTGCGGGTCGATCCGCATCATGCGAGCCCGGCGAGCGATCAGCTGCGGCAGGTCGACGCGGACCGGCCACGGCGTACGGGTCTCGAAGACCTCGGTCGTGTAGTGAGTAGCGAAGGCATACTGTCCGGCCTGCTCGTCCAGGACCAGCTCGGCCAGGGAGATCGTCGGCTTGTCAGCGTCCGGGACGATGATCCAGTAGGCGGGCACACCGGCCCGGGCATAGAGCGCACGCTTGGTCTCGGTGTCCCGCAGCACCGACGTGGGTGAGACGACCTCGACCACGAGTTGCGCCCCTTCGATGGGGAACGGCGACTGCTGCAGGTAGTCAGCCGGCGCGACGATCACGTCCGGTCTCGGCTCGTTGTGATCGTCTATCGTGGCCGACTGGTCCGTGCCCACGACGAAACCTTCGGGAGCGGAGTCTTCGAGATTCTGGGCGATCCAGCGTGCAATCGCGTTGTGGTCGATCGTCGCGGACGGCGACACGATGAGGCCCCCGTCGATCAGCTCCCAGCGGCGCCCGTCGTCGGGCAGCGCGTGCAGATCCGCCGTCGTATAGCCATAGACGTCAGGCAGGGCGGTTCCGGACAACGCTGCTGTCATCGCTGCTCCCTGTTCGTCGGATGAGGCCATGGGGCTCAGGCTACGGCTGAGGCGTTCTCGGGAGACAAGCTATCGACGGGGTCCGACATTTTCGCGGGGGTCCCGGTCAGGAGTCGTCGGTGAGGCGGTGGCGGTTGGTTTCGATCCAGGCGTCGATGGCTTCCGCGTCGTTCGGGTCGACGCCTTCCGAGATCAGCTGGGCCACCGCCGCCGTTGCCGGGCTGCGCTTCTCGCCTGTGGCGTACAGGCGGGCGAACTCCGGGATCATTTCCTCGACGACCGTGTCGGTCTGCTCCGCCGCTGCCGCCGGGAGGCCGCGTTTGCGGGTGGCGTACGCCGACCAGGCCCGAGTCACCCGGGGGAGCATCGCCGCGTCGTCCATGTCCAGGACTGCGCGCCGGTGCACCCAGTCGAGCAGGAACAGGCCGGCCACCGCCGGGCTCCAGCGCAGCGGGTCCGGCTCCGGGAGGCTGGCCGCGTGGTCCAGCAGCAGGCTCAGGCAGAAGTGCAGGGAGGCTAGCTCGTCGTCGGCCGACACGTCGCCGAGGGCGAAACGGGCCGCCTCCGGTGAGGACAGGAAGTCGCGGAGCAGGCGCTCGCGATCCGGTGCGCTCAGCTCCGGCGGCTCCGCCAGGGGCGGGACGGTCGCGGCCGGCAGCAGGGCCAGGCGGGCCGTGGCCAGGGCGCGGTCGGTGGCCAGGTTGCCGTCCGCCGGCAGGTCGCTGAGCCCGTCGGTGATCTCCAGGTGCTTGCCGACCTCACCGCGCAGCCGGCCCGGGTCCTCCTCGCGGAACCAGGTCAGCTCGTCGCCCGCGCACATCTCGCGGACCTGGCCCAGGATGCGTTCGGCCGGGCCGCCGACGAAGACGTCCTTGGTGATGCCGATGTTGTGGTCGACCAGGGCGACGACCGCGTGCTCCGGGCCACCGAGCTCGGCGTCGTCGTAGGCGAAGGTGACCAGATAGGACGTCTGGTCGCCGTACACGTCGCCGTACGCGTAGCAGCCGGTCGGGCGCACCTTGCCGAGCTGTGCCGTCCACGCCGGGGCCTGAGCGCCGGGGCGCACGGCGGCCGCTCCCTCCGCGTCCGGCACGAGGGCCGCGAAGACCTCGCGGATCGTCGTCGCCGACGCGGTGCGCCGCCGGGTGGTGGCGCCGAGGAACTGGCCGACGAACTCCCGGACCGCCGCGGCGCGGTCGGTGACCGCCACGGCGTACACGCTGCCCAGGAGTGCGGTGCCCAGCATCTCGGCGTCCAGGGCGCAGTCGAGCTTCGCCACGTCGCGGGCCGCGTGCAGGACCGCGTCGTATGGAGTCTGGGGTGCCGCCATGCCGCCGAGCCTACCCGTCCGGGAGCTCGCTGGACCTATTCCGAACGGACGACCGTCAGGGCTTCACGTGCCTGTGCGTACCCGTTCAGCACCTCGCGGACCGGCGCGACGACGTATTCGCGGGCCACCTCGGTGACCGACCCCCGCAGGCGTTGCTCGGCGCGCCGGCCGGCGCGTCTGGCGCCCAGGTTGACGATCGGCCGGATCGCCACGGCCAGCAGGGCACCGAGCAGGAGGCCGCCGAGCAGCAGCAACGTCGGCAGCGGCACTTCGCCGACCTTCGGGTTGTCGAAAGCGGGCAGGCCGAGGACGCGGACGGCGTACCCGGCGATGAGCCAGCCGAGGCCGACCACCGCCGCGATGGTGAACAGCCATTGCAGCAGGCCGACCACGGTCCACCAGATCGGCTTGCGGCTCATCCCTAGGTCGGTTCTGGCCACCGCCCGGTCCAGCGCGTCGGGCAGGTCGCCGAGCCGGGACCGGGAAGCCGTGCTCAGCGCCGGTGCCCACACCGGCGGGATCGGCGCGGCGGCCCGGGCCGCGACGGCGCGGACGGACAGGCCGACCGCCGACTTCTGGGCCGCGTCCGCCTCCGGCAGGGACGTCCGGGACACCGGAGCCGCCTCGACCGCGGTGTCCGCGGCGTCCGGCTTGTCGGTGGACAGGTGCAGGCGCTTGAGCGGGTCCGGGCGCAGCTTGCGGGCGCCGCGCACCAGCGGCCAGCCGGTGCTGGCGATCGCCCGGTGGCGGTAAGCGCTCGCGGTGGCGGCGGCCACGGCGGGGACGCCGGCGGACGCGGCGAGGGCGTCGCTGAGTTGGCGTACGGTCGCCCGGTCCACCTCGTCCTCGGCAGCCGGCGGGCCGATCGTCGTGGCCAGCTGCTCGGCCACCACGTCCAGGTCACCGGCGAGCCGGCGCAGCGCGGCCTGCCTCTCGGCGACGGTCTTCTCCAGCGCCTCACGCAGCTCGGTCAGCATGCCGGGCTGCTTGGCCGAGGTCGCCAGCACAGGTACGCCGGTGAGCCCGTCCTCGTCGAGCAGCCGCTTGAGGTCGGTGACGACGATCTCGGTGTCCGACGGGGAGAGCCGGTCCGCCTGGTTCAGCACCACGATGGTGATGTCGCTGTGCTGCTTGAACTGGCGCAGGTAGGCGTTGTGCAGGACGCGGTCGCCGTACTTCTGCGGGTCGACCACCCAGACCACCTGGTCGACCAGGCCGAGCAGCCGGTCCACCTCGAGCCGGTGGCCGCGCTCGACGGAGTCGAAGTCGGGCAGGTCGAGCAGCACGAGCCCGCGCAGAGCGGCCTCGTCGTCGCCGTCGAGGGCGCTCTCCCGGATGAACCGCTGCCGGGGCAGCACGCCGACCCAGTCGAGCAGCCTGTTGGCCGGCTCGAGCGGGCCCCACACGCAGGCGTGGGCGACACCGGTCGTCGGGCGGCGGACGCCCACCGGCGAGAGCTTGAGCCGGGCCAGGGCGTTGAACAGGCTGGACTTGCCGCTGCCGGTGCTGCCGGCCAGCGCCACCACGGTGTGGTCCTGGGACAGGGCCAGCCGGCTGCCGGCCCGCTCGACCAGCGTGTGCGCGGCGACCAGGTCGTTGTCGGGCAGGTACGGGTCGGTGACGCGCAGGAACCGCTGCAGGGCGTCGAGCCGGGCGACGAGCTGCTCGGCGTCCACCCGGTCATCGCCGGTCAGCGCGTGCTTGACCCGCTCCACGAGGCTCATGACGGCGACCCGGTCAACGCGACTTCCTCCCTGGTCCGCTCCACATCGGCCGCGGCCTGCCGCAGCGTGACGCCCGGTTGCAACTCGAGACCCACCGCGGCGGTGCGATCCGTGAACCGGGCCGCTTCCGCGTCGAGCAGCACGTTAACCCGCTTGATGAGTTCCTTGCGGGCCCGGGTGGCCAAAGTCCGGATCGCCTGGTCCCCGAAGATCGCCTCCAGCACCTTCTGCGCCGCGACGGTGGTGCCCGCGCCGACGGCGAGCTCGGCGCCGGTCGGGATGAAGGCGGTCGAGGTGAACACCGCGATCATCACGGTCAGGCCGATGCCGTTGACCGCGTACGCCGCGCCGCGGGCCACGACCCGCTTGTCGCCGGCCTCGCTGCGGACCAGGTCGAGCACGAACTGCTGCCAGTCGCGGATCACCCGCTCCGCGCGTTGCGGCAGGTCGGGCGAGGGTTTCTGCAGGCCCGGCTCCAGCAGGGCGACTCCGGCCGGGTGCGCCTGCCACGCCGCGTACGCCTGCTCGGCCGCGTCCGAAGCGACCCCGCGCAGCAGCACGGCGAGCTGGGACTCCAGTGCCGCCTGCAGGTTGCGCCCGGGCGCCGGGCGGCCGGTGACCGCCGCGACGATCTTGTCGCGGAGCTGGCCGACCCGCGACTCCAGGGTGCGCAGCAGCTCGCCGGTGCCGACGAACTCCTGCCAGCGGGCCAGCACCTCGCCGCGCAGCAGCCGGCCGTCCTGCAGGCCGTCCTCCATGGTCCGGCGGGCCGTGCGGTAAGCCGTGGTGACCCGCTCGTCCAGGGCCTTGGCGGCGGTCGCCTGCTCGTCGGCGGCCTCGGCCAGCCCGGCCACCGCCGGGCCCAGCGCGGCCAGCGCGCCGTCGAGCGTCTGCTTGACCACGGCCGCCCGCGCGTTGGCGTCGGCCGCGAGCTGCGCGAACCAGTCGTGCAGCGGCCGGGTGACGTCCTCGGGCAGCAGGCCGCTGCCCTCCAGCGTGGACTCCGGCAGCACGAAGATCGGCGCGGCGCCCATGTCACGGGCGGTGAGCATCTCGGCCAGGTGCGCGGAGATCTCGCCGGCCGCCTCGGCCGGCACGCGGTCCAGGACCAGGGCGATCACGGTGCCGCGCAGCCGCGCGGTGGTCAGCAGCTCCCACGGTACGGCGTCAGCGTAGCGAGCCGCCGTCGTGACGAAGAGCCACAAGTCAGCGGCGGCCAGCAGCTGGGCGGCGAGCTGCCGGTTGCGGTCGACCACCGAGTCGATGTCCGGCGCGTCCAGGAAGGCCAGCCCGGGACCGAGCGCGGTCGCGGAGACCAGCTGCAGAGTCTGCGGATCCGTCGAGCTCTCCGCGGTACGCGTCAGCCCCGGCAGCAGATCGCCGTTGCGGAACCACGGCGAATCGGACGGATGGCTGACCAGCACTGGCGAACGGGTCGTCGGGCGCAGCACGCCGGCCTTGGTGACAGGTGCCCGGACCAGGCTGTTGACCAGGGTGGACTTGCCGGCGCCGGTGGAACCGCCGACGACGACCAGCAGCGGCGCGTCGAGCCGCGCGAGGCGCGGCAGCAGGTAGTCGTCGAGCTGGGCGACCAGCGCGGCGCCGATCCGCTTGGCCTCCTCGGCCGAGGGCATGACCAGGGGGTACGTCGTCCCGCCGATCACCGCGCGCAGCTTGGAGAGGGCGACGGCAAGATCCCCGACGGCGGGCGGCGGCTCGACGGGCGGCACCGGCGCGAGCACCGCGGCGAGGTCCTTGGGCCGGGAGCGCGAGATCGGCACGTCGTCCTTGACCGCGCCGCCGGCCCGAACCGGCTCGGTGACCGTGGCGAGCTTGTCCTTGCCCGCCTTGTCGGCCGGCGGGGCTTTGTCGGTGCCGGCCTCGTCGATCAGGGTCGGCTCGTCCTCGGCGGGCGGGTCGATCAGGGTGGGCTCTTCGGCGCCGGCCGGCCGGGTGGCGATGGTCGGCTCATCGTCGGCCGGGGGCGACGTCGGCAGCGCCTCGGTGTCGGCCGCGGGCTCCGCGACCAGGGTCGGCTCGTCGCCGGCGTCCGGCTCCACGGCCGTCGGCTCGTCGTCGGCGTCTGGCTTCACGGCGGCCGTCGGCTCGTCGCCGGCGCCGGATTTCGCGGCCAGGGTCGGTCCGTTGCTCAGGTCGGGTTCGTCGGCCTGGTTGCGTTCGTCTTTGGCGCCGGGCTTCGCGGCCGAGGCCGGCTCGTCGTCGGCGGGCTTTGCGCCGGGGAGCGGCTCGGTGGCCGCCGCCGGCTCGGGCTCGGTGGCCGCCGCGGGCTTCGTGTCAGCTGTGGACTGCGGCTCGGCCGACGGGCCGGATGCGGACGACTTCGGTCCGGGCGCGCCGGAATCCGCTTCCACCGCGTCAGCGGACTTCAACTCGTCCCCCGACGGGGGCGCGACGGCCTTCCCTGTCCTGGGCGCGGTCGCTGCGGGAGCGCTCTCCGGCGTACCGGGAGCTGCGGTGGCGGCTGGTGTGGTCGGCTCGTCGGGGAGCTGCTCCCCGGCCGGCTGCTTTGACTTCGTCGTCACGACGTTTCCCGTGGTCGCGGCCGTGGTGGGCGGCCATTCCGGCTTCGGTGGCGTGGTGGCGGCAGGCTCCGGCTGCGCGCCGCTGTCGGCCTCGTCGGCCTGGGCGGACGGACCTGCGGTTGTCGCGTCTGCGACCGTACCGGATGATTTGTCGGGTTTGCTAGCGCCCGCCGCTGCTGGCGCGCCATTGGTCTGGGCTTTTGTGGGGGGTGGGTCGGCTACGGCGGGAGTGGCCGACGGACCGACCGCGTCACCGTGCGTCGTCACGGGTAAAGCGTGCCTGATCTATGCATTCCCCACAACAGGTACCCCGTCGCCGTGACCGGACAGGTACCTGCTGACAGTGACTTGCGCCGCCTTGACTCAACTCTGGCTTGCGGATGTGGATCGCCGTGGCATCATTGAGTCCGGTCCACTCAACTTGAGCCCGAAGACTTGCAATCCAGACTGGCAAGAAGCGAGGAAGCAAACATGGCACGAGCGGTCGGCATCGACCTCGGCACCACGAACTCCTGCGTCAGCGTTCTCGAGGGCGGTGAGCCCACCGTCGTCGCGAACGCGGAAGGCTCCCGGACGACGCCGTCCATCGTCGCCTTCGCGCGCAACGGCGAGGTGCTCGTCGGCGAGGTCGCCAAGCGTCAGGCGGTGACCAACCCCGACCGGACGATCCGTTCGGTCAAGCGGGAGGTCGGCACCAACTGGTCCGTCGACATCGACGGCAAGAAGTACACCCCGCAGGAGATCTCGGCGCGGGTGCTCATGAAGCTCAAGCGCGACTCCGAGGCGTACCTCGGCGAGTCGGTCACGGACGCGGTCATCACCGTCCCGGCCTACTTCAACGACGCGCAGCGCCAGGCCACCAAGGAGGCCGGCGAGATCGCCGGCTTCAACGTCCTGCGCATCGTCAACGAGCCCACCGCGGCCGCGCTGGCGTACGGCCTGGACAAGGGTTCCAAGGAGCAGACCGTCCTGGTCTTCGACCTCGGCGGCGGCACCTTCGACGTCTCCCTGCTCGAGCTGGGCGAGGGCGTCATCGAGGTCAAGTCGACCTCCGGTGACAACCACCTCGGCGGCGACGACTGGGACCAGCGCGTCATCGACCACCTGGTCAAGACCTTCCGTGGCGAGCACGGCATCGACCTGTCGACCGACAAGATGGCCCTGCAGCGTCTGCGTGAGGCCGCCGAGAAGGCGAAGATCGAGCTCTCGGCCGCCTCGACCACCAGCATCAACCTGCCGTACATCACCGCCGGCCCGGCCGGCCCGCTGCACCTGGACACGACCCTGAGCCGGTCGGAGTTCCAGCGCATGACCCAGGACCTGCTGGACCGCTGCAAGGGCCCGTTCGAGCAGGCCATCAAGGACGCCGGCATCAAGATCCAGGACGTCGACCACGTCATCCTGGTCGGCGGCTCCACCCGCATGCCCGCGGTGTCCGACCTGGTCAAGTCGATGACCGGCCGTGACCCCAACAAGGGCGTCAACCCGGACGAGGTCGTCGCCGTCGGCGCCGCCCTGCAGGCCGGTGTGCTCAAGGGTGAGGTCAAGGACGTCCTGCTGCTCGACGTGACCCCGCTGTCGCTGGGCATCGAGACCAAGGGCGGCATCTTCACCAAGCTCATCGAGCGCAACACCACCATCCCGACCAAGCGCTCCGAGGTCTTCACCACGGCCGACGACAACCAGCCGTCCGTGCTGATCCAGGTCTTCCAGGGCGAGCGCGAGATCGCGGCGTACAACAAGAAGCTCGGCACCTTCGAGCTGACCGGCCTGCCGCCGGCGCCCCGCAACGTGCCGCAGATCGAGGTCACCTTCGACATCGACGCGAACGGCATCGTGCACGTGGCCGCCAAGGACATGGGCACCGGCAAGGAGCAGAAGATGACGATCACCGGCGGCTCCGCGCTGCCGAAGGACGACATCGAGCGCATGATGCGCGACGCCCAGGACCACGCCGACGAGGACAAGCAGCGCAAGGAGGACGCGGAGACGCGCAACCTGGCCGAGCAGCTGCAGTGGCAGACCGAGAAGTTCCTGGCCGAGAGCGGCGACAAGCTGCCCGAGGACTCGCGCAACCAGATCAGCGAGGCGCTGGGTGACCTGCGCGGCGCGCTGGGCGGCAGCGACATCGAGAAGATCAAGACCGCGCACGAGAAGCTGGCCTCGGTCTCCCAGCAGGCGGGTTCGCTGCTGTACGCGCAGCAGAACCAGGACGGCACGCAGGGCGCTCCCGGCCCCGACGGCACGCAGGATGCCCCGGGCGGCGCGGGTGCCGGTGCGGCGGGCGCGAGTGCGGGCCCGAACGCCGGCGCTGACGACGTCGTGGACGCCGAGATCGTCGAGGACGACAAGAAGTGAGCCGGTCCGACGACGAGAACGACGGTGAGGCAACCGAGCGCGTCGTCATCCGGGACCGGCGCAAGATCGACGTGAAAGGTAAGGACACCAAGGTGGCCAAGCAGGCCGAGGAGGAGTCCACGGGAGGCGCGCACCGCGCTGCCGAGGAGCCGGAGGAGGGCGTGGTAGTCGACACGCCCGCCCTCGGCGCCGAGCTGGAGGCGTTGCGCACCGAGCTCGAGGAGCGCACCCGGGACCTGCAGCGAGTGACGGCTGAGTACGCCAACTACCGCAAGCGCGTCGACCGTGACCGCAGCGTGGCGGCCGAGCAGACCACCGGCTCGGTGCTCACCGCGCTGCTGCCGGTGCTGGACGACATCGACCGGGCCCGCGAGCACGGTGACCTGAACGGTCCGTTCGCCACCGTGGCCGAGGCGCTCGGCACGTCGGTCGGCAAGCTCGGGCTCGTGGCCTTCGGCGAGAAGGGCGACCCCTTCGACCCGACCCGGCACGAGGCCGTCGCGCACCTGACGTCGGCCGACGTCACGGAGCCGACCTGCGTCGAGGTGATGCGCCGCGGTTACACCCTGGGCGAGCGGCTGCTGCGGCCCGCCCTGGTCGCGGTCGCCGACCCCGAGTGACGAGCACCTGTCCCGCCCACCGCACGGTGGGCGGGACTTCGGCCCGTATGACGACGATCCGGTGGAGGAGGTGGGCTCGATGAGTTCGAAGGACTGGCTGGAGAAGGACTTCTACGCCGTTCTCGGGGTGGGCAAGTCCGCCTCCGCCGACGAGATCAAGAAGGCGTACCGCAAGCTGGCCCGGGAGAACCACCCGGACCACAACCCCGGCAACAAGGACGCCGAGGACCGGTTCAAGGCCGCGTCCGAGGCGTACGACGTGCTCTCGGACGACAAGAAGCGCCGCGAGTACGACGAGATGCGCTCCCTGTTCGGCTCGGGCGCATTCCGTCGCGGGGCCCGGCCGGGCGGTTCCCAGTTCGACCCGTCCGACCTGTTCGGTGGCGGGTTCAGCGGGGCCGGTCAGGGCGGTGGGTCCGGTGACCGCCGGTTCGGCGGCGCGGGCTTCTCCGACATCTTCAGCTCCATCTTCTCCGGCGGTGGCGCCGGCGGGGCGGGAGCGGGCGCACGCCGGGGACCCCAGCGTGGCCGGGACGTCGAGGCCGAGGTCACGCTCGACTTCGCGCACGCGGTCAAGGGCACGACCCTGCCGCTGACGTTGCGGTCGCCGGGTGTCTGCGACACCTGCCACGGCAACGGCGCCAAGCCCGGCACCGTGCCGCGCACCTGTCCGCAGTGTCACGGCTCCGGGCTGATCTCCCGCAACCAGGGGTCGTTCAGCTTCTCCGAGCCGTGCCGTGAGTGCCAGGGTGCGGGCAGCATCGTCGACGAGAAGTGCCCCGAGTGCCGGGGCACCGGCGGCGTCACCAAGAACCGCACCATCAACGTCCGTTTCCCCGCCGGGGTGGCCGACGGCCAGCGCATCCGGCTCTCCGGCCGTGGCGAGCCGGGCGACAAGGGCGGCCCGGCCGGCGACCTGTACGTGCAGGTCAAGGTCAGGCCGGACGAGATCTTCGGGCGCACCGGCGACGACATCACGCTGACCGTGCCGATCACGTTCGCGGAGGCGGTGCTCGGCACCGATCTGCGCGTCCCCACGCTGGACACCCCGGTGACACTGCGGGTGCCGCCCGGCACGCCGAGCGGTCGCACGCTGCGGGCGCGCGGCAAGGGTGTGCAGCGCCGCGACGGCCAGGCCGGCGATCTGCTGGTCACCGTCGAGGTGCAGGTCCCGTCCCCGGCCGCGGTGCCCACCGAGGCCCGGGACGCGCTGGAGCAGTTCGCCAAGCTCACGCCCAACGCCGAGCGGGAGCGCATCGAGGCCCGGCTGCGCCGCGGCTAGGTCAGGACCCTTGTCAGGAGGTGGCACATGTATGAAGAGATCAGCGTCTCGTGGGAGCAGGCCTCCGACGCGAAGGTCCTGATCATCTCCGTCGCGGCGCGGCTGGCCGGGATGCACCCGCAGACGCTGCGTCAGTACGACCGGCTCGGCCTGGTGCAGCCCGGCCGGGCCGGTGGCGGGGGTCGCCGCTACAGCGAGCGTGACGTCGCGCTGCTGCGTGAGGTGCAGAAGCTGAGCCAGGAAGAGGGCGTCAACCTGGCCGGCATCAAGCGGATCATCGGGCTCGAGCAGCTCGTGGGTGAGTTGCAGGAACGGGTCGTCGAGCTGGAACAGCAGCTCGGCGAGGCGTACCAGCGGATCGCGCAGCTGGAGTCGGTCGGGCCGTACCCGGGGCGCGACCTGGTGCGGCAGGAACGGCCGTCGACCGCCCTGGTGGTGTGGCGCCCGCGTCGCTCCGGCGAGCGATAACAGTCCTAGCGGCGGCCGAAGGCGGCGAGACGTCGGGGGTGGCGCACCAGGCCACCCTCGATCCAGTCCTCGTACTCGAACAGCTCGGGGCGGGTCATCAGCACCCGGCAGTTGTGGGCCCACATCGCCATCGGCTCGTCGCCGACCTCTTCCGCGCGCTCCACGTATTTCTTCAGGCGGCGCTTGCGCTGCGACGTCGCGTTGGGCCGGACACCGTCGGCCGCGTAGATGTACATGCAGTGGAGCGCGAAGCGCCGGGCCGGGCACTGCCGGTCCATCGCCAGCTCGAACAGGGTCGGCGCGAGTACGTCACCGGCGATGAGCAAATCCCAGTCGGACGGCATGGCGTCCAGCGGCACGGCCTCGGGGTGGTAGGCCCAGGCCTGCAGTTCTTCCGGCCGCGGATCGACCGGGTTCACGAACCCGAAGAACGCCGACTCACGCACGGTCACGACGCCGCCTCGTTTAGCTCACTCATGCCGCCGTCCTCCCCGGCAGAGGGCCGTGCTGACCCGCTGGGAAGGCATTCCCCTGCATCCGGCGAGTCGCTGGTCACCCGATAACACGTTGTTGTCGCGGCGACACGTTAGCGCGAGGTGAGTGTTCTGCGGAAGTCGTCAGAGATCACTTTCGGATACTGGTCAGTAGCTTAGTGCTCGCTGAGCGCGGAAAAGGTCATTCAGCAGCGGGAACGACTTCCACCGGCCGACGCACAGCCATCCTTTTCCGGATCAGTGCCTTGAACCAGGCGTAGTCCGACAGGCGGGCCAGCATCGGCCCGGTCACCACAGTGATGAGCACATACGCGGTCGCCAGCGGCGCCAGCTCGGGTTCGACGCCGGACGCCACGGCCAGCCCGGCGATGACGATCGAGAACTCACCGCGCGGCATCAGGGCCAGCCCGGCGCGTACCTGACCGGGCAGGGCGATGCCGGCCCAGCGGGCGGCGATCACGCCGGTCAGCACCTTGGTCAGCATGGTCAGTACGGCCAGGCCGAGCGCGGGCAGCAGCACCGGCGGCATCGCGGCCGGATCGGTGGAGAGCCCGAAGAACACGAAGAAGACCGCCGCGAACAGGTCGCGCAACGGCGACAAGATCTGCGTCGCGTGGTGAGCGACCGGACCCGAGAGCGCGATTCCCACCAGGAAGGCGCCCACAGCAGCGGACACCTTCAGCTCGGCGGCCACCCCGGCGACGAACAGCGTCAGCCCGAGCACGCTGAGCAGCAGCGCCTCGGCGTCCTTGACCGAGATGAAGCTGGAGATCGCATGGCCGTACCGGATCGCGACGACCAGCACCGCGACCACCGTGAGCACCGCGACGGCCAGCGCCTTGAGCCCGCCGACCAGCCCCACCCCGGCCAGCACGGCGGTGACCAGCGGCAGGTAGAAGGCCATCGCGAGGTCCTCGATGACCAGCACCGACAGGATCACCGGGGTCTCGCGGTTACCGATGCGGCCGAGGTCGCCGAGGACCTTGGCGATCACCCCGGACGACGACACCCAGGTGATCCCGGCCAGCACCAGGGCGGCCTCCCAGCCCCAGCCGAGCAGGAACGCGAAACCGGCCCCGGGCAGGGCGTTGAGCACTGCGTCGACCAGGCCGGCGGGCGCGGCCGAGCGCAGGTTGCCGACGAGCTCGCTCGCCGAATACTCCAGGCCCAGCATGACCAGCAGCAGGATGACGCCGATCTCGGCGCCGACCTCGATGAACTCCTGACTGGCCGACAGCGGCAGGAAACCGCCGTGCCCGAAGGCCAGCCCGGCGAGCAGGTAGAGCGGGATGGGTGAGAGTCCGAAGCGGCGGCCGATGCGGCCGAGCATGCCGAGCGCGAAGAGAAGCGCGCCGACCTCGATCAGGAGGATCGTCGTGCTGTGCACCGGCAGTGCCTCAGTCGCCGGTGTCGCCGGCCAGGATGGCGGTGACGCCGTCCAGACCTTCGCGGGTGCCGACAGCCACGACGACGTCGTTCGCCTCGAAACCGAAGGACGGGCCCGGGGAGGCGATCACCTCGCGGTCGCGCAGGACGGCCACGATGGACGCGCCGGTGCGGGTGCGGGTGCGGGTGTCACCCAGGCGGCGGCCGACGAACGGCGAGCCGGCGGGCAGGGCGATCTGCTCGGTGAGCAGACCCGCGGCCTGCTGCCGCAGGCCGGCGAGCTGGCCGAGCATGAGGGACGCGCCGAGGACGTCGGCGAGCGCCTCGGCCTCGTCGTCGGTGAGCGGTATCGACGCCAGGCAGGCGTCGGGGTCGTCCACGTCGTAGAGGACCAGGTCGCGGCGGCCGTTGCGGTGTGAGACCACTCCGACCGTACGGCCCGACGAGGTCACCAGGTCGTGCCGGACACCGATGCCCGGCAGTGGAGTCTGCTCTACCCGTACGCGCACGCCTCCAACGGTAACGGATCAGTCAGGCCGGCTGCGGCACCCGCTCGTTACGCACCACGATCAGGAGCAGCAGCCCGGCCGCGCAGAGCCCGGTGCACATCCAGTACGCGAGCCGGTAGTCGAAGTGCTGGGCGACGCCGAACAGTGGCCCGGCCAGCATCGCGCCGAGCGGGAACGAGTTGGTGAACAGGGTCGTGGCCCGTCCGGGCTGCCGGGGCAGCATGTTCTGCATGTAGGAGATGCCCAGGCCGGACACGGCGGCGATGAACAGCGCGTTGAGCACCTGCCCGCCGACGAGCAGCCAGAGGTCGGTGGCCACGGCGACCAGTGCGTAGTACGCGACACCGCAGGCGGCCCCGCCGAACAGCAGCCCGCGCAGCGGCAGCCGGGTGGCCAGCACCCCCAGGCCCAGCATCAGCGGGATCTCCAGGGCGGCGCAGAGTCCGAGCAGCAGGCCGGCGTCGCCGACGTCGCCGCCCACATCGGCGCTGATGAACAGGGGCAGCGCCTGCACCGCGAGGGTCAGCGGCGTCTGGAGCAGGGTGAAGGCGGCGGCGGTGAGCCACAGCGTCCACCTCGGTGCGTCCAGGCGGTCGTCGACGGGCGCCTCCGGGGTGTCCGGGGTGGCGGCCGCGGGCGCCGGGACCTCGTCCAGCCAGAAGATCGCGACCACGGCGGCGAGGGCGTACATCAGCGCGGCGGTGCCGTAGACCCAGACGAAGCTGCCGGCGTCGAGCAGGAACGCGGCCAGCGGCGGGCCGGCCACCCAGGCCAGCGAGAAGACCGTGCGCAGGGCGCTGATGCCGAGCGCGGCGCGGGCCGGGTCGTCGCGTTCGAGGACCTGCCGGGCGTACGCGAAGGATTGCGGGAACAGCGACCCGGCCAGCGCGAAAGCGGTGACCGCCAGGGCGAGCAGCACCCAGTAGTCCCGGACGACTGCGGTCAGGCCGGTGCCGATCAGGCCGGCCACCGCGCCGGCGATCAGCAGCCGGCGCCGGATCGGCCGCCGGTCGGAGAGCCGGCCGACGAGCACCGAGCCGAGCACCCCGCCGAGCGGCGCGACGATCAGGAAGAACGTGATCTCGAGGGGCCCGGCGTCCACGTCCGTGCTGAGGAACAGCGACAGGAACGGGTTGAACAGGGCGGTCGAGATGCCGACGGCCAGGAAGAGGAAGCCGAGCGGGAGCAGAGCCCGACCGATGCGTGACCCGACTTGAGACGATGTTTCCTGGGCCATTACGGCCACGCTACGGCCATCGTGGGGCCTTGCCCATGGTGATGCGGGTTACCCCCTGGTTCGGGTGAGTGGGCGACGTAGAGTTGAGTGGAATACGCTCAAGTCTCGGATTGCTGCACTACTGGGGAAGATCCGATCCAGGGGAGCTCATGAACGCCGAACGCCTGACCACCAAGAGCCGCGACGTCATCACCGGTGCGGTAGCCGACGCGAATCAGCGGGGCCACGCCACCGTCGAGCCGTGGCACCTGCTTCTTTCGCTGCTCGACACCGGTGGCTCCACCGCGTCGGCGCTGCTGCGCGCGGTCGGCGCCAACCCGGCCGACGTCCGGCGCGCGGCCGTACGCGCGGTCGAGCAGCAGCCTTCCGCCCGCGGCTCCTCCACCGCCGAGCCCAGCCTGTCGCGCGAGTTCGTCAACGCGATCGGTGAGGCCGAGCTGATCGCCAAGCCGCTCGGCGATGAGTACGTCTCCACCGAACACCTGCTGGCCGGCCTGGCCCGCGTCGGCGGCGCGGTGGGCAAGACCCTGCGCGACGCCGGAGCCACCGAGGAGACCCTGGTCGGCGCCTTCCCGGCGGTCCGGGGCGGCGACCGGCGGGTCACCACCGCCGAGCCCGAGCAGACGTACCAGGCGCTGGAGAAGTACAGCGTCGACCTGACCGCGCTGGCCCGCGAGGGCCGGATCGACCCGGTGATCGGGCGCGACGCCGAGATCCGCCGGGTGGTCCAGGTGCTCTCCCGGCGCACCAAGAACAACCCGGTGCTGATCGGTGAGCCCGGCGTCGGCAAGACCGCGATCGTCGAGGGCCTGGCCCAGCGCATCGTGGCCGGCGATGTCCCGGAGACCCTGCGCGACAAGAAGCTGGTCTCGCTCGACCTCGGTGCGATGGTCGCCGGCGCGCAGTACCGCGGCCAGTTCGAGGAGCGCCTCAAGAGCGTGCTCGAGGAGATCCGCAACTCCAACGGTCAGGTCGTCACCTTCCTCGACGAGCTGCACACTGTCGTCGGTGCCGGCAAGGGCGAGGGCTCGATGGACGCCGGCAACATGCTCAAGCCGATGCTGGCCCGCGGTGAGCTGCGGATGGTCGGCGCGACCACGCTGGACGAGTACCGCGAGCACATCGAGAAGGACCCGGCCCTGGAGCGGCGCTTCCAGCCGGTCGTGGTCGGCGAGCCCACGGTCGAGGACACGATCGGCATCCTGCGCGGGCTCAAGGGCCGCTACGAGGCCCACCACCGGGTGCAGATCACCGACGCCGCGCTGGTCGCCGCCGCGGCGCTCTCCGACCGTTACATCAGCGACCGGTTCCTGCCGGACAAGGCCATCGACCTGATCGACGAGGCCGCCTCCCGGTTGCGCATGGAGATCGACTCCCGCCCGGTGGAGCTGGACCAGCTGCAGCGCCAGGTCGACCGGATGCGGGTGGAGAAGCTCGCCCTGGAGAAGGAGACCGACCCCGCCTCGGTCGCCCGGCTGGAGCGGCTGGAGCGTGACCTCGCCGACCGCGAGGAGGAGCTGACCGCCCTCAACGCGCGCTGGGAGCGCGAGCGCGGCGGCCTGAACCGGGTCGGTGAGCTCAAGAAGCAGCTCGACGAGGCCCAGGCGGAGCTGGAGCGCGCGCAGCGCGACGCGGAGTGGGAGAAGGCCTCCCGCCTGCAGTACCAGGAGATCCCCGCGCTGATGGCCGAGATCGAGAGCGCGTCCGCGGCCGAGGAGGAGAAAACCGAGCCGCCGATGGTCAAGGAGGAGGTCGGCGCCGACGACATCGCCGAGGTCATCGCCTCGTGGACCGGCATCCCGGCCGGCCGGATGATGGAGGGCGAGACCGCCAAGCTGCTCCGCATGGAGGAGTCGCTGCAGGCCAAGGTGGTCGGCCAGACCGAGGCCGTGGCCGCTGTCTCCGGAGCCGTACGCCGGGCCCGGGCCGGAGTGGCCGACCCGGACCGCCCGACCGGCAGCTTCCTGTTCCTCGGCCCCACCGGCGTCGGCAAGACCGAGCTGGCCAAGGCGCTGGCCGGTTTCCTCTTCGACGACGAGCGGGCCATGGTCCGCATCGACATGAGCGAGTACGGCGAGAAGCACTCCGTCGCCCGGCTGCTGGGCGCCCCGCCCGGATACGTCGGCTACGAGGAGGGTGGCCAGCTCACCGAGGCCGTACGGCGGCGGCCGTACTCGGTGGTGCTGCTGGACGAGGTCGAGAAGGCCCACCCGGACGTCTTCGACGTGCTGTTGCAGGTCCTCGACGACGGCCGGCTCACCGACGGCCAGGGCCGTACGGTCGACTTCCGCAACGCCATCCTGGTGCTGACCTCCAACCTGGGCTCGTCGGTCATCTCCGACTTCACCCTGGGCGAGGAGGAACGGCGCGAGGAGGTCATGGCCACCGTCCGGGCGCACTTCAAGCCCGAGTTCCTCAACCGGCTCGACGACATCGTGGTGTTCCAGGCGCTGACCTCGCAGGACCTGGCGGCCATCGTGGACATTCAGCTGGGCCGGCTGCGGCACCGGCTCGCCGACCGCCGGCTCGCCCTCGAGGTGGGTGAGGCCGCGGTGCAGTGGCTGGGTGAACGCGGCTTCGACCCGATCTACGGTGCGCGTCCGCTGCGCCGGCTGGTCCAGTCGTCGATCGGCGACTCGCTGGCCCGGGCGCTGCTCGCCGGCGAGATCGTGGACGGGGACACGGTCCGGGTGGACCTCAGCGAGGGCAAGGACGGTCTGTCCGTACGCCGGGCATGAAAAAACCGGGGCACCCGATCGGGTGCCCCGGTTTTCGTCGGTCAGCTGGCCCGCGCCTCCCGCTGCCGGTAGGCGTGGGTCATCAAGATGTCCGTGATGGCGTGCTCGCCGTCGGACGACCAGATCCTGATGCCGTCGCGGTGCAGTTGATACCGGACGTCGGTGTAGCTGGTCCTCGTGTCGTCATGGTGCACGACGGTCAGGGTGTCTGCGTGGGGCATGGGACTCACCGGTCCTTGTCGAGTCTGGGGCGGCCGCGGCATGGTCACGCGGCCGGCGCAATCGGGAAGGTGCCCGTATCCGGTCTGCCTGGCCCCCGGCATGCGTGGGGCGGGGGCGGCGACTCGGCCGGGCAGGGGGCGTCACCGGAGGACTCTGGTGCCTGCGGCGCGCCACGGATGGAAGTGTAGGGGTCACGTTCGACCTGTGTCGTCCCCCTGAACGAGCGACCTGATTCAGGCTATTTCGTCGTACATCGGGCGATGTTGCCACAGCTGGGGGCCCGATGCCGGCCGGACGACGGATCTGGCAGCCGCCCGATACCGTGGTGGATCTAGGAGGTAGCGCCGTGTCTGATCCGATGTACCCCGGGCACGCCACTCGGGCCCGCCCGACGGTCGTGTCCGTCTCGTCATATCTGCTCTACTTCAGCGCGGCCGTCTCGATCATCTCCGCGGTGCTGTCGCTGACCACGATCGGCACGATCCGGCGCGTCTACTCCGACCTCTACGCCGACACCGCGGGAGCCGGCACCGAGAGCGTCATCGTGGCGGTCAGCGTGATCGGCGTGGTGATCAACATCCTCTTCGCCGCCGGCCTGGCCATTCTGGCGATCTACAACAACCGCGGCAAGCAGGGTGCGCGCATCACGACCTGGGTGGTCGGTGGCATCTTCCTCTGCTGCAACGGCTTCGGCCTGCTCGGCAACGCCGCGACCAGCGGGATGAACCTGGACGCCGGCAACACCTCGGGGCCCAGTGCCGGCGAGGTCGAGGCCCGGCTCTCCGACGAGCTGCCCGGCTGGTTCACCCCGATCTCCACGCTGCTGACCGTGCTGGTCGTGCTCGCGTTGCTGGGCGCGGTGATCCTGCTGGTGCTGCCGGCCGCGAACACCTACTTCCGCAAGCCGCAGGCCGCGTGGGACCCGCTGAACCCGTACCCCGGCTATCCGGGCCAGCCGGCGGCGTACCCGGGATACCCGAGTCAGTCGCCGTACCCGACGTATCCCGGCCAGCCCGGCCAGCCCTACCCCGAGCAGGCGTACCCGGGTCAGCCGGGTCAGCCGCCGTACCCGGGCCCGGGTGGCCAGCCGCCGTATCCGCAGAGCTCGCCGCCCGGCGGTGCCGGCGACACGACCCCGCCGCCCGCCTCCGGTGCCGGTGCGGTTTCCGCCCAGGACCCGACCGGCGGCGACCCGCACACGGGCAGCGTGCCGCCCACCGATCCGTGGAGTCCGCCGTCGCCGCCCGCGTCGTCGCCGCCCTCCGACGACAAGCCGGGCCGGTCGCCGACCGATCCCGCCTGACCCCCGCTCGTCTCGCGCCGCCGGGTATCCCGGCGGCGCGTCGCGCGTCCAGGTAGGTTCGTCCGCAACGGATCACCCGGGAGACGTCCATGTCGTACGCAATGCAGCCGCCGGCAGCCGCACCGGCCCCCACCACCGCGCCCCGCCGGCCGGCGTCGGTGGCATCGGCGTCGGTCCTGCTGATCGTCATGGCGGTGGCCGGCCTGGCGTACGCGATCGCCACGCTCGCCGTCGCCCCCGGCACCGTCGACCGGTTCCGTGCCGCGGCCGGCGGGGCGAACAGCGTGGACGTCGACGGTTTCGTCACCGTGGTCTGGATCGGTGCCGCGCTCAGTGCGGTGCTCGCCGTGATCCTCTTCGCGCTCTACGTCGTCCTGGCGCTGGGTCTGCGCCGCGGCAGCAACGCCGCCCGGATCGCCACCTGGGTCGTCGCCGGGCTGGGTCTGCTGGCCGGCTGCGCCTCGACCGCCACAGTCGCCGTGGAACGCGCCGGCGACCCGGTGCAGGGTTCGCTGTCCGCCGCGCTGTCCGACGCGTACCCGGGGTCGTGGATCCCCCTGAACGTGTCCCTGGCGATCGCGCAGATGCTCGGCTACATCATCGTCGGGGTGCTCCTGCTGGCGAGCCCGGGCACGTTCTTCGGCCGCGCGCCCAAGCCGTTGCCGCCGGATCCCTTCGCCGCCCCGCAGCCGGGCGCCCCGAACTACGGCGCCCCGAACCACGGTGTCCCCGGCTACGGGCCGCCCGGCAGTGCTCCGGCCTACGGCCCGCCCGGGGGATATCCGCCGCCGCCGGCCGGTTACGGCCCGCCACCAACGGGTGGTTACTCGGCGCCACCAACGGGGGGTTACGGCTCGCCGCACCCCGCCGCGGGGCCCGCAGGGCCATCCGCGCCGGGTGAGCCGCCGGCCGGGCCGGGCCCCGATGATGAGTACTGGTCACGTCCGTCCAGCTGACGGGCCTACCGGCATCGACGGATGTGCGTCACCCGAACGGGTACCGTTGATGGACGAGGATGTGCCGGCCACCGCTGTCCGGACGCTTTCGTCTTGCCGCTCGGTGCGGGTTTTGCGCTGGACGGGCAGACGTGACGCGATGACAACGGTGTCGGTGCGTACTCGTTCGATGACCGTCGTTGGGTGCCGCCCCGGGCGGGGTGTGGCGGAAAGGTGCTTTGAGCTGCGTCTATACCTGTCGGAAACGGGGTACGCGGGGCCTCTCAGTTAACAATATTTACTGTTGAGGCCGGGCTTTGCCGTGGGTCAATAGTTCCTTTCCGCCCTGGCGGGGCAGAACGTTCCAGTTTTGCGGCAGCCAGTACGCTCGATGTGATGGAAGCCCATCACGACCTGCGTAAATTCATCACTGAATTGCCCGTCGCGCAGCGTTGTGTCGTGCTTTCATCGGGTCGTGAAGTTGACTGTGAAGTCGACCCACGCCGTGTGACCGTGCAGTACCAGGACAGTTCCGACGACCGGGCGGGCGTCGGACGGCCGCGGAACGGATCGTGAATCAACAATGTGGGGCGGCTCACTCCGGGGGCGGGGATCGAGAGCTCGACGACGTTGACCAGCGACCTGACGGCGACTGAGGCGTTGCAGGAGGCAGAGACCGAAGTCGGTGTCGCGGAATGGTCGATCGGAGTGCGGACGCTGCCCGTGCGGGGTGCCGGACAGACATACCGATCGGCCTACCGTTCGACCGATCTCGGCCTTACGGCCTGAAAGTTAGCCGGTTCGTTCCTGCGCACATGCAGGAGAATCGATGCAGTTGGTGGAAGGATGGAGATCGTGGGAACTGCGTTGGCGGAAATGACAATGCCTCAGATCTCGCCGCTTGCCGGCGAGCCAATTGAACGTGCCGATGCCGAGCGACTGGCGGGAGTGCTCAAGGCACTCGCCGACCCGGCTCGGTTGCGGCTGCTCAGCCTCATCCAGTCCGCTACGGACGGTGAAGCCTGTGTCTGCGACCTGACGGCCCCGCTGGGGTTGTCGCAGCCGACGGTGAGTCACCACCTGCGGATCCTGACGGAGGCCGGCCTGCTCGAGCGTGAGAAGCGCGGCGTGTGGGCGTACTACCGGCTGGTCCCCAGCGCGATCGCGACGATCGCGGACCTGCTGACCCCGCCGCGCAAGCGGGCCACCAAAAAGGCCCGCTGAGCAGACCCGACCAAGCCTGGCGTCACCGTTCATGGGGCGTGACGCCAGGCGGGCCACCTCCATCAGGATCCACCCCCCGGACCCGAGGAGTTGACGGGTTGAACTACGTGCCCGGCGATCTGCGCGACCAGCTCGCGCACGTGGGCTATGACGTGGTCCAGGCCGGACTGGTCTGTGGCTCCGGCGGCAATCTGTCCGCCCGGATCCCCGACGAGGACGCCTGCTGGATCACCGCGAGCGGTGCCTGGCTGGACAGACTCAGCCGGACCAGCTTCGCACCGGTACGCATCTCCGACGGCGCGCCCGCGACCGTCGGCCCGCTGCCGGCCCCACGACTGGCCCCGACCAGCGAAATCGCCCTCCACCTGGCGTTGTACCGCGCCCGCCCGGACGTGAACGCGGTGGTCCACCTGCACCCGCAGACGGCACTGCTCCTGGATGCGCTCGGTGAGCACATCCGCATCGTGACGACCGACCACGCCTTCTACCTGAAGCGTGTCTCCACTGTGCCGTTCCGCCTGCCGGGCAGCACCGAGGTGGCGGCGCTGACGGCGGCGATGGCGGCCGACGGCACCGATTGTCTGGTGCTCAGCCACCACGGCTGCGTGGTCATGGCCGACTCCGTCGAGCTGGCCCACAAACGGGCCCGCAACCTGGAGGAAGCCGCGGCGCTGACCTATCGGGCGCTGACCCTGGGCCGGCTGGACAACCTCCGCGAAGTGCCGGAGGAGTTCCTGGACCGGCTGGCGACGCTCCCACCCTCAGCGGTCTCCGTCTGACGACGAACGCCCCGCGACCAGCCGGTCGCGGGGCGTTTTCCGTGCTGCGGCCTCAGGCCGAATGGCGGGGCTTGTGGTCGCGGTGTTCGTCGTCGTCGTGGTCCACGATCGCCTCGGCCATGCCGGCCACGGTCGCCGCCGCCACGACGCCGATCGCCGTCGCCGGGCCCGGGTCCGCGGCGGCGTTCTTCTTCGCCTTCCGCTCGCGGAGCATCTCGATGATGATCGGCAGCACCGAGATCAGCACGATCAGGGCGACCACGGGCAGGATGTAGTGGTCGATCTTGTCGCCGATGGCGTCGTAGATCTGCTGGGCGAGCAGGTAGCCGATCAGCAGCACGCCGTCGCACCAGAGGATGGCGCCGACCACGTTCCAGATGAAGAACGTGCGGGCCGGCATGCCCAGGGTGCCGGCCACCGGGTTGAGGAACGTGCGGACGATCGGGATGAAGCGGGCCAGCACCACAGCCTTGGCCGGGCCGAACTTCTCGAAGTAGTACTCGGCCTTCTCCACGTACTCGCGCTTGAACAGCTTGCTGTCCGGGCGTTCGAACATCCGGCGGCCGTACTTGGCGCCGAGCAGGTGACCCAGCTGGGCGCCCACGATCGCGCACACCGGGGCGCCGATCAGCAGGCCGACCAGCGAGATGCGCGTGCCGTCACCGAAGATCGAGTCGGCCACCGGGGAGGCCGCCACACCCGCCAGGAACAGCAGCGAGTCGCCCGGGAAGAAGAAGCCAACGAGCAGACCCGTCTCCGCGAAGAGAATCACCCAGACGCCGATCAACCCGAAGGTCTGCAGCAGGTCCTTCGGGTCCATCGGGTTCAGGGCAAGCTGCTCGGAGAGCGCACGGATGTCCACGAGGAGCCAGGGTACCGGCCTCGGCAAGGCCGGCACCTGTACGAATGCTGTGGATTACAGCCGGGGATCCACCGGCTCCGATTCCGCCGCGAGGATGGCGAAGACGAGTTCGTGGATCCGCCACAGCGCGGCCCCCTCGGCCAGCCGGTCCAGCGCCGCCAGGCCCAGGCCGTGCTCGCGCAGCGCGAGACCACGCTTACGGCCCAGTGACCGCTGCCGCAGCCGTTCCAGCTGCTCAGGACGGGTGTACTCCGGTCCGTAGATGATCCGCAGGTACTCCCGGCCCCGGCACTTCACCCCCGGCTGCACCAGCCGGCCCTTGGCGTCGGTCACGCTCAGGCCGCCGTACGGCTTCACCACCATCCCCTCGCCACCCGCCGCGGTCAGCGCCAGCCACCAGTCGGTCGCGGCCTGTTCCGCGGCCGGATCGCCCAGCTCCACCACCATCCGCCGGGTCGGGGTGAACAGCACCGGGTCCGCCGCGACGAGCTTGTCCGCGATGTCCAGGTGCCAGCCATGATTCTTGTCCCGGTACGAGACGCCTTCCCCGGCCAGCACCGCGAAGGGCGCCAGCGTCACGCCGGTCAGCCCGTCGGTCGGCTGCACGTACGCCCGGTACGCCGCCGAGTAGCCCTCGATCTCAGTCGCCCGCAACTCCAGCCGCGCGCGCAGTTCCGTGACGTCGAGGCCGCGCCCGGCGACCTGCTCCAGCACCGACAGGGCAGCCGGCAGCGCGGCCCGTCCCGCCGCACCGACGCCCGCGTACCGCTCGCGGATCAGCCCGCCGGCCTTGGCCGACCAGGGCAGCAGCTCGGTGTCGAGCAGCAGCCACTCGGTGTCCAGCTCGGTGAAGACCTTCTCGGCCGCCGCGCGCACGCCGGCCAGCAGCGTGGTGTTGCGCTCGGCGTCGAAGAACGGCCGCCCGGTACGGGTCCAGATGGCGTCCCCGGCTCCCGAACGCGAGACCCGGACCACCGCCCGGGAGCCCATGTGCTTCTCCTCGCACACCACCGTGCCGACGCCGGCCGACCGCAGGTCCGCGAATGCCGTCGCCGGGTGCTCGAGGTAGCCCTCGTGCGTCGACGTCGAGCACGGCGCCATCGTCGGAGGCAGCCAGACCAGCGTGGCCGGGTCCAGCGCGAAGCGGCTCATCACTTCGAGCGCCGCGGCGGCGTTCTCCGCGGCGACCGTGGTGCGGCCGTACCCGTAGTCGAGGTGCCGGCGGCCGGTGACGTCGGCCAGGTCGAGGCCCTCGTCGGGCCTGGTGTCGACCGGGACCAGCGGGCGGGCCGGGGCGTAGTACTCCCGGGCGGCGGGGACCGACACCAGCTCGCGGGCCGGCCAGCGCAGCGCGGTCAGCTTGCCGCCGAAGACGCAGCCGGTGTCGAGGCAGATGGTGTTGTTGATCCACTCCGGTTCCGGCGTCGGCGTGTGGCCGTAGACGACCGCCGCCGAGCCGCGGTAGTCGCGGGCCCACGGGTACCGGACCGGGAGGCCGTACTCGTCGGTCTCGCCGGTCGTCTCGCCGTACAGGGCGAAGGAGCGGACCCGGCCGGAGGCGCGGCCCTGGTAGGCCTCCTTCAGACCGGCGTGGGCCACCACCAGCTTGCCGCCGTCCAGCACGTAGTGGCTGACCAGGCCGTCGATGAAGGTGCGGACCTGGGCGGTGAACGCCTCGTCCTCGCGGCCGAGCTGCTCCAGGGTCTCCGGCAGGCCGTGGGTGAGCTGCACGTTGCGGCCGTTGAGCTTGCGGGCCAGCTTCTGCTCGTGGTTGCCCGGCACGCAGATCGCCGTGCCGGCCCCGACCATGCCCATGACCAGGCGCAGCACGCCGGGGGAGTCCGGGCCGCGGTCGACCAGGTCACCGACGAAGACCGCGGTACGGCCCTCCGGGTGCACGGCATCGACCGGGCGTCCGGAGTCGTCGCGGCTCAGGGCGTACCCGAGGGTTTCCAGCAGCGTCTCCAGTTCGGCCCGGCAGCCGTGCACGTCGCCGATGATGTCGAACGGGCCGGTGACCTCACGCTTGTCGTTGAACAGCTTCTCGTAGCGGATCGAGGCGGCGGCGATCTCCTCCTCGCCGCGCAGCACGTGGATCTTGCGGAAGCCTTCCCGGGCCAGCTGCCCTAGCGAGCGGCGCAGGTCCCGGTGCATGCGGGTGAGGACCTGACGGCCGAAGGTCCGGTCCGCCCGGCCCTGGGTACGCTCCCAGGCCAGCGCCTCGGGCACGTCGAGGACCACGGCCACCGGCAGCACGTCGTGCTCGCGGGCGACCTTGACCAGCCCGGCCCGGGCGTGCGGCTGCAGGTTGGTGGCGTCGACGACGGTGAGCCGTCCCGCGGCCAGCCGCTTGCCGGCCACGTAGTGCAGGACGTCGAAGGCGTCGCCGGACGCGGACTGGTCGTTCTCGTCGTCCGCGACCAGGCCGCGGAAGTAGTCCGAGGACAGCACCTGGGTGGGCTTGAAGTGCTGCCCGGCGAAGGTCGACTTGCCGGATCCGGAGATGCCGACCAGCGCGACGAGCGCGAGCTCCGGGATGTCGATCTGGGTCATGCCTCCTCCTTCTCCTTCACGAACACAGCGAGCTGGGTAGGTGCGCCGGCCTTCTCGTCCTCGTCGCCCACGCCCCGGAAGCTCACCCGGTAGCTGTGCGCGGACGCGGTGCGTGCGGCCCACTCCTGGAACTCGGCGCGGGTCCACTCGAAGCGGTGGTCCGAGTGCCGCATCCCGGTCAGGCCCTCGTACAGGCCGTTGTATTCGACGTTCGGGGTGGTCACGATGACCGTCGCCGGGCATGCGTGGCCGAACACCGACGCCTCCAGCGCGGGCAGGCGCGGCGGGTCGACGTGCTCGATGACCTCCATCAGCACCGCCGCGTCAAAGCCGCGCAGCCGGTCGTCGCGGTAGGTCAGCGCCGACTGCCACAGCGTCACCCGGTCCCGCTGCCGCTCGGGCACCCGGTCCAGCCGCAGGCGCTTGTGGGCCAGGTCCAGGGCGCGTGACGACACGTCCGTGCCGACGATCCGGGTGTACCGGCGGTCCTTGATCAGGGCGCCGAGCAGCGCACCCTGGCCACAGCCCAGGTCGAGCACCCGGGTCGCGCCGGACTCGGCCAGCGCGGCCAGGACCGCGTCGCGCCGCTGCTCGGCGAGCGACTGCTTGCGGGCCACCGGCAGCTCGGCCTCCTCGTCGGTCACCGTGTCGGCCGGTGCGTCGACGGAGTCCGGGTCCAGCCGGTCGAGCTGCTCCAGCGCGCTGGCGGCCAGCGACCGCTGGTGCGCCAGGTAGCGCCGGGTGATCAGCACCTTCTCCGGGTGGGCGGCCAGCCAGCCCTCGCCCGCGCGCAGCAGCTTGTCGATCTCGTCGGGCGCCACCCAGTAGTGCTTGGCGTCGTCCAGGACGGGCAGCAGCACGTACAGGTGGTTCAGCGCGTCGGCCAGCCGCAGGGTGCCGGTCAGAGTGAGGTCGACGTACGGGCTGTCCCCGTCCAGCGGATGCCCCGCTGGCACGTCGTCCAGCGGGATCGGCGTCGCGGTGACCGTCCAGCCCAGCGGTTCGAACAGGGCGGCCGCGCTGCCCCGGCAGCGCAGCACCGGCACGTGGATCTCCAGTGGCAGGGCCGCGCCGGCCAGCTCCGGGCGGTCCTTGGACTCACCGCGCAGGGCGCTGCGGAAAACCTTGGCCAGGGCGCCGGCGAGCAGGCTGGAGGCCGCGTACGGGCGGTCGTTGACGTACTGGCCCAGCGCGAACGACTCCGGCGCCGACTGCTGCTTGCGACCGCCGCGCGCGGCCCCGAGGCGCTGCGGGTCGACGTCCAGCAGCAGCGCGGCGGTGCACCGGTCCTCGGCCGCGTCCGGGAACAGGACGTGGGCCGTACCGGTGGGCACGTCGAAGGAGTGCACCTTGTCGGGGTGCTTGACCAGCAGGTAACCGAGGTCGGTGGCCGGCCGGTGGGTGGTCGTCACGGTGAGCAGCACCGGCTGATGATGGCAGCGCGGGGCAATCGGCAGCGACTGATTTGACGGACGGCGCAATGATTCGCGGGTCCGTGGCCGTCGTAGGAGCGGAGGTGCCCGTGACCTACGAGGAGTTCGCCGACAGCCGGCTCGGTGCCCTGCTGCGGTACGCCGTCATGCTGACCGGTGACCAGCACACGGCGCAGGACCTCGTGCAGGAGACGATGGTCCGCGTCCAGCTGAACTGGCGGCGGGTGGCCGGCAGTGACTCCCCGGACGGGTACGTCCGCAAGATCCTCACCAACCAGTTCGTCGACCTGCGCCGGGGCTCGTGGTTCCGGCGGGTGCTGTTGCGGCCGGAGCCCGATCCGGCCCGCGCCGCGCCCAGCGACCACGCTCAGGAGAGCGCCGAGCGGGACCGGGTCTGGAGCATGCTGGCCCGGCTCCCGCGGCAGCAGCGCGCGGCCCTGGTGCTGCGCTACTACGAGGATCTGCCGGATGCCGAGATCGCCGAGGTGCTCGGCTGTGCCGTCGGCACGGTTCGTTCGTCCATCTCGCGAGCGCTCGTCACGCTCCGTACCGAGTTCGTGGAGGCCCGATGACCCCGATCGAGGAAGAGCTGCGGGCCGCGTTCGAGCGGCACGAGGCCCTGACCCCGGCCGTCGGCCCGGTGCGGGCCGGGATCGAGGTGGCTGCGGTACGCGCCCGACGCCGCCGCACGATCCGCCGGGTCGCCACCGCGGCGGTGGCCGTGCTGATGGCCGGGTCCGCCGTACCCGTGGTCCTGGAGCGGTGGCAGCGCGACCCGGCACCGTCGGTGTCCACCGCCGAGCTGCTCGCGGCCGAGCCGGCACCGGCCGGTCCGCTGGACGTGCTGCTGCTGGGCAGCGACAACAGGCTCCGCCGGCCGGACCGGGACCGCCGGGCCGACTCCGTCATGATCATCCACGTGCCGGCCGACCGGACCCGGGCCTACCTGGTCAGCCTGCCGCGCGACGGCGAGGTGAAGCTGCCGGACGGGACGGGCAAGCTGAGCGAGACCCTCTTCCTCGGCGGCCCGGAGCTCACCGAGAAGACCGTCTCCGAGCTGACCGGCGTCACCTTCGACGCGACCGTGACGGTCGACTTCCGGGCGCTGCGGGCCGTCACCGAGGCGGTCGGCGGCGTGCGGGTGTGCCTGCCGGAGGCGGTCAAGTCGGTGCACAACGGCAAGACGTACCCGAAGGGCTGTCAGCAGCTGACCGCGGACGACGTCGTACCGGTGCTGCAGGCCCGCTACGGCCTCCGCAACGGCAGCTACGACCGGGACCGCAACGCCCAGCTCTTCCTGCGGGCGCTGGCGGGGAAGCTGGCCGCGGACGGGACCGTCACCGATCCCGCCCGCGTGCACGCGCTGTTCACCGCCGCCCGGGACGGCCTGGAGATCACCGGTGACCCGGCGGCGTTGCTCCGGACGGCCGGCTCACTGAGCTCGCCCGGCTCACCGGTCGGGATCAGCGAACGCAGGTTCCACGCCCTGTCCAGCGGCCGGGAGCAGATCTATGCCAAGGTCGGCCCGTCGCTGTACGCCGCGCTCCGCGACGACACGCTTCCGGCATGGATCGCGGCGAATCCGGCATACGTCGTTAAATAGGACTTAGCGGTAGTCATCGTCGAGGGGCACGCTGCGTCCCTGTTCCTGGGCGTCCCATTCCGGCGCCTCCAGGGACGGGCTCACAGCCGGCTCCTCGGCGTCGTCGGCCCAGCCCGGATCGGCCACGACGGCCTGTTCGGCCGCGTCGCCTTCGGGCGCTTCCAGGTCACGCTCGTCCTGCGGGTAGGTCATGGCCGGCTCCCTTCACGTCGCGGTCACTCCCTCATGCTGCACCGTCCCCGTCGCGCCCGGCCCGCAAACCGGCGCCGGGGTAACGGGGCGATTTCCGTGCCGGTCCCTCGCTGCGGAATACTGCCTGCTGGAGGACAGCGCGGTCCTGCCCTCTGCTTCGCATTTCACCAGATCAAGGAGCGCACCGATGCCCATCGCTTCCCCTGAGGTCTACGCCGAGATGCTCGACCGCGCCAAGTCCGGCGCGTTCGCGTACCCCGCGATCAACGTGACGTCCTCGCAGACGCTCAACGCCGCCCTGCAGGGCTTCGCCGAGGCCGGCAGCGACGGCATCGTCCAGATCTCCACCGGTGGCGCCGAGTACGCTTCCGGCCCGACGGTCAAGAACATGATCACCGGCGCGGTCGCCCTCGCCGAGTACGCGACCGAGGTCGCCAAGAACTACCCGGTCAACATCGCGCTGCACACCGACCACTGCCCGAAGAACAAGCTCGACGCGTACGTGCGCCCGCTGCTCGCCCTCTCCAAGGAGCGCGTCGCGAACGGCAAGGCGCCGCTGTTCCAGTCGCACATGTGGGACGGCTCGGCCGTGCCGGTCGACGAGAACCTGCAGATCGCCGAGGAGCTGCTGGCGCAGGCCGCCGCCGCGCACATCATCCTCGAGATCGAGGTCGGCGTGGTCGGTGGCGAGGAGGACGGCGTCTCCGCCGCGATCGACGACAAGCTCTACTCGACGGTCGAGGACGGCCTGGCCACCGCCGCCGCGCTGGGCCTGGGCGAGAAGGGCCGCTACATGACGGCCCTGACGTTCGGCAACGTGCACGGCGTCTACAAGCCCGGCAACGTCAAGCTGCGCCCGGAGATCCTCAAGGAGATCCAGGAGGCCGTCGGCGCCAAGTACGGCAAGGAGAAGCCGTTCGACCTGGTCTTCCACGGTGGCTCGGGCTCGCTGCTGTCGGAGATCCACGGCGCCCTGGACTACGGCGTGGTCAAGATGAACATCGACACCGACACGCAGTACGCGTTCACCCGCCCGGTCGTCGACCACATGCTCCGCAACTACGAGGGCGTGCTGAAGATCGACGGCGAGGTCGGCAACAAGAAGCAGTACGACCCCCGCGCCTGGGGCAAGCTGGCCGAGGACGGTCTGGCCAAGCGCGTCGTCGAGGCGTGTGAGCACCTGCGTTCGACGGGCACCTCGCTCCTCAAGTGATCTCGTCGAGAACGGCCGGTCCCCGTACGTGGGGGCCGGCCGTTCTCGTGTTGCCGGACTACGCAGAGGCGTGGGTACGATCGTCGTCTTGTCCGGAAGAGGGCGGTGATCATGCTCGGTATCGAGGGGTATGAACCCGAGTGGCACCACGACGCCGAGGCCCTCGCTGCCGTCCACAGAGCACGGTTTTCCCGGCTCATCGGCCGTGAGCTGGTCGGCGGCTGGCTGATGTGGGACATGTCGGAGCGCGGCTGGTTCGCCGACGGCCCGGTCATCCTCGGCTTCGGTGGCACCAACGTGGAAATCACTCACCGCAAGTTCGACGAGTGTGCAATCACCTGGGACCAGGTCGACATGAGTGCACCCATCGAGTGGTACGCGACCGGCATCCAGCTCGACTGGCGGGCCGACCCGCACGCGGCGCTGCGCAACGCCCGGGGCCGCAAGCTGCGCGAGGTCAACATCATCGAGCGCACCACCGTCAAGGAATGGCGGCCACGGGTGCTGCACGCCGTCGAGTTCCTCTTCGAGGGGGCGCGACTGGCAGTCTTCAACGCGATGGACGAGAACGGGCTGACCGACGTACCGGAAATGGATCTGCCGGTGCACAGCTGGCGCCGCGTGCACGTCGCCTGACCGGCCGGGGGCTGGCCCTACCAGCAGGACGCCGGGCAGCAGGATTCTGCCGGCCCGCGGCCGTCCCTAGCGTCGAAGACATGAAGATGCTCCTCGCGGGCCTCGCCGTTCTCGGCCTGGCCGCCGCGACCCTGCCGGCCACTCCGGCCTCCGCCCATCGTTCCGATCGCGGCCAATTGATCACCGCGACCCCACTGCAGACCCTGACCACCCGAGAGCACGTCGCCGACGCGCTCGCCGCGGCGAAGTTCGACCCCGCGCCCGCCCGGTACGGCGTCGACACGTACCAGCTGATCTACCGCACGGTCGACCCGGCCGGCCGGCCCACCATCGCGAGTGGACTGCTCGCCCTGCCCCGGATCGGCGCCCGGCAGCTGCGCACGGTGTCCTACACGCACGGCACGGAGCTCAACCGGCTCGACGCGCCGTCCCTGACCGCCGACGGCTGGGGTGTCGCGCCGGTCCTGACCTTCGCGTCCGCGGGCTTCGCCGCCGTCGCGCCGGACTATCTCGGCCTCGGCCTGGGACCCGGGCCGCACCCGTTCCTCGACGTGCCCTCGGAGACCACCGCGGGGGTGGACCTGCTCCGGGCCGCACGTGCTTTCGTCCCGCGTACCGGCCACGAGCTGGGCCGTGACGTGCTGGTCACCGGCTTCTCCCAGGGCGGGTCGGCCGCGACCGGGCTGGCCAAGGCCCTGCACGGCGGCGCCGACGACTGGTTCCGGCTGCGTGCGCTGGCGCCGATCTCCGGGGCGTACGACGTGCGCGGCGTCGAACTGCCCGCCCTGCTCGACGGCACGGTCGAGCCACCGTGGAACGTGG
The DNA here is from genome assembly GCF_053603475.1 of Actinoplanes sp. NPDC004185. Classification (NCBI taxonomy): domain Bacteria; kingdom Bacillati; phylum Actinomycetota; class Actinomycetes; order Micromonosporales; family Micromonosporaceae; genus Actinoplanes; species Actinoplanes sp. NPDC004185. The sequence goes on from NZ_JBSGFR010000004.1 coordinate 206,439, forward strand.
GCTACACCGCGTACCTGATGGTCTCGTGGAACCGCCTGCACCACCTCTACGACGACCCGGCCGAGGTCTTCAACCCCAAGATCGCGGATCGGGTGGAGGGGCTCTACGACGGCGTGCACGACGGCAACGACCTCGGTGACCTGCTGCCCATGCGGCTCGACCAGCTCTACACCCGGCACGGGTTGCAGCTGCTCACCGATCCGTCGGGGCCGTTCGCCGCGGCGTTGCGGGTGCACGACGCGACATGTTCGGGCTGGCGGCCGGGCGTACCGGTGCGGTTGCTCGTCTCGGCCGGCGACGAGCAGGTCCCGACCGCGAACGCCGAGCACTGCGCGGCTTCGTTCCGGACGGTGCCAGTGGTTGACGTGGGCGATCTGACGTACGAGGGGTCGATCCATCTCGGCTCGAACATCCGTGGCACCGCGGCCGCGGCCACCTGGTTCGCGAGCCTGCGTTAGCTTCCCGTAATGGCTTTGCGGCGGCCGGCGGCGGACCGCTTCAATGCCGGTATGGATCTCCGTCGAGTGGACCTGCGGGCCCTCAACTCCCTGACCAAGTACCCGTCGATCCCGACCTACCACCTGCTCGACCCGCGCAACGGCGGTCTGCAGGACGAGGCCGTGGTCTTCTCCGGGCCGGTCGTGGGGACCGAGAAGGTCGACGGTACGAACGCCAGGATGATCCTGACCCCGGGCGGCTGGCTGATCGGATCGCGGGAGGAGCTGCTGCACGCCCAGGGCGACCTGATCTTCAACCCGTCGCAGGGCATCGTCGCCGCGCTGAAGCCGGTCGCCGAGGCGCTCGCGCCCGTGACCGGCGACGAGATCCGGGTCTACTACGTCGAGCTCTACGGCGGCAAGGTGGGCGCCGCCGCCAAGCAGTACACCAGCGACCCCACCCGGTACGGCTGGCGGTGCTTCGACGTGCTCGTCCTGAACGACCCCGCCGAGCAGCTCAGCCGGCCCGCCGAGCGGATCGCCGGGTGGCGCGACGGTGGCGGGCAGACCTTCCTCACCGAGGAGGAGCTGGCCGCCGCCGCCCGCGCTGCCGGGCTCGAGCTGACACCGCGGCTGTTCACTGTGGACGCCGCGGAGCTGCCGACCGAGCTGGAGAAGACCAGCGCCTGGCTGGCGGAGCAGCTGCCCGAGTCGCGGGTGCGGCTGGACGCCGGGGCGCCGGGCGGGGCCGAGGGGATCGTGCTGCGCAGCAACGATCGCAGTGTGATCGCCAAGGCCCGGTTCCAGGACTACGCGCGCAGCCTCAAGCGCCGCCGTTGAGGTAGCTCTCCACCGCTGCCGAGGTGCGCTCGACGTCGCCGGTGGCGAGGAGATCCAGCAACGCTCCGCGCAGCACCGCGAGGGTGAGGGTGGCCCGCTCGGTCCCGGGCCGCCCGGCCGTCAGCACGGCGAGCCAGTCCTGCACGGTGGCCCGGGCGAAGCCGGCCCACGGCCCGGTGGGGTCGACCAGCGACCGGACGTACGCCTCGGCCCACAGCACGAGCAGCGGACGGTGCTCGGGGGCGGCCAGCCACCGCCAGATCCCGGCCACGGGGTCGCCGGTGGCCGGCAGCCGCTCGAGCATCGCCAGCTCGTCGCTCCGGGCCCGGTCGAGCAGTGCGCGGACCAGACCCTCCTTGCTGCCGAAGAGCAGCAGCAACACCCGGGGGCTCGACCCGACGGCAGCCGCCAGTGGCCGCAGCGACATGTCCGCCAGGCCGTGCGTCAGCACGTGGTCATAGGCGCGTTCCAGCAGCTCAGCACGTCGGGCCGACACTCCGCTATCCTCACTGAAACAGTCGTTTCAGTCAAGCGAGGAGGACGCCATGAGCTCAGCGGAGGCGGTGATCCGGCCCCTGGACCGGCCGGGTGACCTGGGCTGGGTCATCGCGACCCACGGCGAGGTCTACGCCGACGAGTTCGGCTGGGACCGCAGCTTCGAGGCGCTGGTCGCCCGGATCGTCGCGGACTTCGCCGCCGGCCACGACACCGAGCGCGAGGCCGGCTGGCTCGCCGAGATCGACGGCCGGCGCGTGGGCTGCGTCTTCTGCGTCGCCGGTCCGGACTCCACGGCCCAGCTGCGGCTGCTGCTGGTCCACCCCGACGGGCGCGGGCACGGCCTCGGCGGCCGCCTGGTGGACACCTGCCTGGAGTTCGCCCGCGACGCCGGCTACCGCACCATGCGGCTGTGGACCAACCATCCGCTGACCGCGGCGCGCGCCATCTACCTCAGCCGCGGCTTCACCCTCGTCGACGAGGAGGCCCACCACAGCTTCGGCGCGGAGCTGGTCGGGCAGACCTACCAGACGGAGCTGTCCTGATCAGTGCGTCAGCGCCGCCATCGCCTCGTCGACCGAGTCGGTGACCACGATCAGATCCGACTGGTCGCCGTGCGGTGAACGGGCCAGCAGCGGCCTGAGCAGTGCCTCGACCGGCAACGCCGACCAGTGCTCGACCCCCAGGAAGACGAAGGCGCCGGACGGGCCGTCGGTGCGGTAGAAGGTCTTCGTCGCCGCCTGGAACACCTCCTGGACCGTGCCGGCCCAGCCCGGCGCGAAGACGATGCCCCCGCGGGCCAGGCGCAGGATCGTGTCCTCCCGGACGGCGTTGGAGAAGTACTTGCCGATCTGGCCGGCGAACAGGTTCGCCGGCTCGTGGCCGTACAACCAGGTGGGCAGGGCCAGGCCGCCGTGGGTGAGCCGGCCGACCACGTCCGCCGCGGCCGGTGCCGGATACGCCGCACGGACGGCCAGCGCCGCCGCCGTGTACGGGTCGTGCTCCATGAACTTCGGCGCGGGGGCGAGCAGATCGATCGCCGCGGCCAGCTCGTCCGCCGTCCGGCCGGTGAAGTAGGCGCCCAGGTTCGCCGCCTCCATCACCCCGGGCCCGCCGCCGGTCACGATCAACCGGCCCGCCTCGGCCAGCCGCCACGCCAGGGTCGCGGCCATCCGGTACGCGTCCGACCCGCGCGGCTCGGCGTGCCCACCCATGATCCCGACCGCACCCCGGGCGTCGTGCTCGCCGACCCACGCGGCCAGCGCCTTGCCCAGCGCGTTGTCGATGCCGGCGTCGTGCAGCCGCTGCCCGATCGCCTCCCGCAGATCGGGCGCCGCCCCGCCGTGAGCCAGGAAGTGCTCGTAGACGCGGGTGTCGTACATGCCCGCGAAGCCGTCCCGCTCGAACCCGAGGGCCAGATCGTCCGGCGTGTACAGGTGCGCCGGATGCGTCGGATAGGGACGGGCCTCGAACGGCGGCACCAGGTGCGCGCCCCGGGAGATGAGATCCATCTCGACCTCGGGGCCGGCGAGCCGGCAACCGACGAACAGGGTCCCGCTCACGTCGACGCCGGTGAAGTCGGGGCACTGCTCGTCGAGCCGCAGCCCGAGCACGATCAGCCCGGCCAGCGACCGCTTGGCGAGGTGGGTGTCGAGTTCGGCACGCGACTCGATCTCGGACACGGTGGCGTCGAACGGCGTCTCGCCGCCGAACACGGGCTGCAATGGATCACCGGGCATGACCGTAGGGTAGCCAGCGTGAAAAAGGCGTCGGGATCGCTGTTCGGGTTGGCGTACGGGGACTCGCTCGGTAAGCCGACCGAGTTCCGGGACTACGAGGCGATCGTGGCGGCGTACGGGCCGGGCGGGCCGCGGGAGCTCACCGGCGATCCGGCGCTGGTCACCGACGACACCCAGATGATGCTGGCGGTCGGCGAAGCCCTGGTGGCGGCCGGTCCGCTGACCCCGGCGAGCTTCGAACCGGTGCTCCGGCAGGCGTTCCTCGACTGGGCGATCAGCCCCGACAACAACCGTGCCCCCGGCATGACGTGCCTGCGCGCGTGCGGCGACCTCGCCGACGGCCGGCCCTGGCAGCGGGCCTCGCAGATTCACTCGAAGGGCTGCGGCGCCAACATGCGCGTCACCCCGGTCGGCCTGATGCCCGGGCTCACCGACGAGCAGCTCGCCGGAGCCGCGCAGTTGCAGGCCGGGCTGACCCACGGCCACGCGACGGGCCTGGCGGCGAGCGAACTGACCGCGTACGCGGTGCGCTGGCTGAGCGACGGCCTGCCGCCGCGGGATCTGCTGCCGCGCCTGCGGGCGCACTGCGCCGACCAGCGGCGGGTCTACCATGAGGACTGGCTCGGCGACCTGTGGCAGCGACCGGCGGTGGAATCAGCCGAGGACTTCATCTCCCTCGGCTGGGACGAGAACGCCGCCGCGCTGGACCGGGTGGCGGACGCACTGCGCCGGGGCGACACCGGCGGCGATCCCTGCCTGGTCACCGGGGCCGGCTGGATCGCCGAGGAAGCGCTGGCCACGGCCCTCTACTGCTACCTGCTGACCCCGGACGAGCCGGTCGCGGTCCTGGGCCGGGGCGCGGCCTCGTCCGGCGACTCGGACTCCATCGCCTGCCTGGCCGGCGGCTTCGCGGGTGCGGCGCTCGGCCTGGCGGCCTGGCCGCCGGCCTGGCAGGAGCGCATCGAGTACGCCGACAGGCTGCACGCCCTGGGCGAAGCATGGGATCAGCAAGGTGACATTCGTTAAGCGACCCCCGGAAACGGGCCACCGGCGCGGTTGAATAGGCCCATGCAAAACCTCCTTCCCGAGCCGCCGGCCACCCGCCTCCCCGCCGACACCGAGGCCGACGCGGCCCTGGCCGAAGCGAAGCAGGCCGGCACCGACGAGGCCTACAAGACCGTCGCGGCCCGCTTCCCGGCATACAGCGGTGGCTGGGCGGCGCTGGCGGAGAGCGCCCTGGCCGAGAAGCAGCCGGTCACCGCGTACGCGTACGCCCGCACCGGCTACCACCGGGGGCTCGACGCCCTGCGCCGCAACGGCTGGAAGGGCCACGGCCCGGTGCCGTGGTCGCACGCGCCCAACCAGGGCTTCCTGCGCTGCCTGCACGCCCTGTCGCTGGCGGCGGCACAGATCGGCGAGTCGGACGAGGCAGCCCGGTGCGCCCAGTTCCTGCGGGACAGCGACCCGGCGGCGGCCGACGCCCTGACCTGATCGGGCCGGGCCAGGCCGGAAACCCCCGGCCTGGCCCCAACCGCTACAGACCCTCGGCCACCGCGGCGGCGATCTTCAGCCAGGAGTCGCGCGTGCCGTTCGACAGGTGGCCGTAGCGAAGCGGCTCACCCGAGTCGATCAACTTCTCGTACGGGGCCAGCAGAACCGCCCGGGTCCGGGCCGCGAAGTGCCGCTGGATCGCCGGTAGGTCGATGTCCTTGCGGGTCGGCGGCATCGTGACCACGCTGACCGCCTGCCGGACCAGCCGCTGCCGGCCACTCTGCTCCAAGTGGTCCAGCATGCGCGCCGCCGTCTCAGCCGAGTCGTTACGCGCCGACATCGTGATCACCAGCTGGTCGGTGGCATCCATCGCCGCCTGCCAGTTCTGCGCCCGCACGTTGTTACCGGTGTCCACGAAGATCAGCTTGTAGAACCGGCTGACGATCTCCCGGATCTCCGCGAAAGCACTGGCCGTGAGCATCTCACCCGCGGTCGCCGACTCGTCCGAAGCGAGCACGTCGAACATGCCCTCGCCCTGCGCCCGCACATACTGGCTGAGGTCACCGACCCGCCCGTGGGAACCGCGGAACAGATGCAGATCCCGCATCATGTCCCGCACCGTCCGGGCGTGGAAGTCCTGCTGCGCCCGCATGCCGAGGGTGCCCTGGGTCTCGTTGTTGTCCCAGGCCAGCACGTAGCCGCCGCGCTTCTGCCCGAAGGTCATCGCGAGCAGCAGCACGGCTACGGTCTTGCCGGCGCCGCCCTTCGGATTGACGACGGTGACCTGCCGCAGGCCGCCGAAATTACGGCGAACCATCTCGACGTCCTGCTTGTACTCCTGCTCACGCTTGCCCGGCGCCAGGCGGACCAGGCCCATGGTGCCCTTCTGCAGCATGGCCCGGGCGCCCATGGTGGCGGTCGGCTCGGCCGGCTTGGCCAGCCGCCGCCGGGCGAACTCCTCCGCGGTGGGCGTGCCGTCCGAGACCCAGGGGAGCTGCTGGTAGGGGTCTACGGGCGGGGGCTGCTGGTGCGGGCCCGGGGGTTGGTCGCCGTGGTGGGGTGGCTGCTGGAGCTGGGGGTGCGGTGCGGCGGCTCTCGGGTCGATGGTCGGCGGGAAGGGACCGGGGACCGGGGGTGGCTGGCCGTTGGTCGTCCGGGGCTGCTGCTCCATCGGCCACGGGGCCGGCTGGCCTTGGTGCGGCGGCTGGCTCTGGTGGGGCTGGCCTTGGTGGGGTGGGATCGGGCCTGGGTGGGGTGGCAGCGGGCCGGGTGGCACTGGGCCTGCTTGGTGGATCCCGGCCTGGTGCGGTCCGGCCTGGTGCGGTCCGGCCTGGTGTGGCGGTCCGGCCTGGTGTGGCGGTCCCGCTTGGTGTGGCGGTCCGGCCTGGTGCGGCGGTCCTGCCTGGTGTGGCGGTCCGGGCTGGTTTGGTGCGGCCTGGTGTGGTCCGGGCTGGTTGGGGGCCGGGGTGGCTGCGCCTGTCAGGTGGGGGCCGGGTGGGGTTGGGCCGGGCACGGCTGCGCCTGTTCGGCTCGATCCCGCCTGCTGGGGGCCGGGCTGCTGCGGCGCGAGCGGGCCTCCCTGCTGAGGTCCGGTCTGCGTCGGCGCCTGATGCGGCGGCACCGATACAGGCGCTGTGCCGCTCTGCCGAGCGCTGCCGGTCCGCCCGGTATCGCCGGCCGGTCCAACGCCGGTCCGCCCAACGCTGGCCTGTCCAACGCCGGCCTGTCCAACGCCGGTCTGACCGGCACTACTGGCCTGTCCAACGCCGGTCTGACCGGCACTACTGGCCTGTCCAACGCCGGTCTGACCGGCACTGCCAGCCTGCCCAACGCCGGTGTGTCCAACGCCGCCGGCCGGCCCGGCGCCGGTTTGTCCAACGCCGCCGGCCGGCCCGGCGCCGGTTTGTCCCGGACCCGGCTGCGGGCCGACTGGTCCGGGCCGGTAGACCGCTCCCGCGTGCTGCTCGTCCTCGTTTTCGGGGCTCGGCCGCGGCGTCACCGTCGGGAAGTGCGCCGGTCCGGCGCTGGACACAGCACCGTTCCGCTGCACCGCCCCGGATGCGTCCGTCCCGCTTCGGGGCCCGGGCGTCGGCCCTCCGTCGGCCTGGGCCGGCCGCTGCGGCGGCTGTGACCAGGGCGAATCCGTCGCCGACGGCCCGTCCGGGCGCGGTCCACCACTGATCGGCGCGCTTGAGTCCAACCCGTGAGCCATCGAGGGACCATCGGGCCGCGGCGCTCCGCTGACCGGTGCGCTGAGGGCCCGTCCGTGAGTGGCCGCCGACGGTCCGTCCGGGCGTGCTGCGTCGCTGACCGGCGCGCTGACCATCGGTCCGTGGGCGGTGGCCGACGGTCCGTCCGGGCGCGGTCCGCCGCTGACCGGCGCGCTGAGCGTCGGTCCGGAGACCGGTGCCGCGCTGCCCTGACCATGCGGCGCAGCGTCCGAAGTGGTCGGCGGCGGCGAAACATGGGCAGAAGCGGAGAAGTGCCCCGCCGCCGTAGATCCAGTGCGAGGCGGGATGTTCGGCCAGGGCTGGGCCCCGCCGCCATCCGGACCGGGCGCTGGTCGCGGAATCTGCGGCTGAGGAGGCTGGGGCGACTGCTGGTGGTACATCGGTGGGGCCGGCGGTGGCGTCACCACGCGGTCCGTCGGCCGGTAGACGCTCGGGTCGCCCTGCTGCGGTGCGGTCACCGGCGGGGCCGGCGGGAGCGGGAAAGCCTGCGGTGCGTCCCGGGGCACCGGCTTGCCACCGTGCACCGGAGCGTTCAACTCCTCCGGCGGCCAGAACGGCTCGACGTCCCGGTCGGGTGGCGTGCCGTTCGTACCCGGGACGTAGACGCGGTCGGCGTTCTCGTCCTCCACGGATGCGACCTCCCCGTATTTCCAAAGATTCGTACCTGAGTGCTAGTTCAGACTCGCACAACGGGTCATCCCGCGTACACCGCCCAGGCGCCGGGCTCGGTCCACCACGAGCGTTTGCGGTTCATCGTCCCGGCCACGCCGTCGTCGAGGAACTGCAGCTCGCCGTCGCGGGGCAGGACCGACACGGCGCGGCCCCGGGCCCGGCGCACCTCGACCCGTACCCTCGGCTTTTTGAACAGCTGCTTGACCAGCACCGGGACCGCCACCGCGACCTCGACCCGGCCGTCGGCCGGGTCCGGCTCGCCGAGCAGGGGCAGGCCGTCGAACTCGGCGTAGGCGCCCGCGTTGCCGATCGCGCAGGCGATGATCTGGTCGGTGCCGTCGGAGAGCACAGCATCATCGACCTCGATGCGACCGCGCCACGGCACCGCCTTTCCGGCGTCGTCGGCGCCGCCGACCAGTGCGCCGTCCACCGTCACCGAGCCGCCGTCGTTGCGCAACAGGTCAAGCCGCCGGACCGTGCCGCCGAGCACCGCAGCGGCGACTGCGGCCGGGTCGCGGGGCAGGCCGAGCTGGGCGGCCAGGTCGGTGCGGTTGGCCGGGTCGAGCGGCAGGATCGCCACCGGCGGCAGGTCCGGCACAGTGCGGTTCTCGGCGAGGTCCGCAGGGCGTTTGCTCGGCGGGGGCGCGTACCGCCGGACCAGCCGGCGCATCACCGCCCTGAGCTGGCCGTCCGTCGCCGTCGCGACGACCAGCCGCAGCTTGCTCTCCTGGTCGGGCCAGGACAGGCCGTCCGGCCGCGCCGGCGCGTCGAAGCGGGCGATCACCGCATCGATCTCCGCATCCGAGGATGCGGTCACGGTCTCGACCCGCGCGCCGGCCGCGGTGAGGGCATCCACGCACTTCAGCACCGGTACGCGCGGAGTGTCGCAAACCTCCTGCTCGGCGGAGCCGCAGCCGCCGCACGCCGCACCGCAGGCACCCGCGGCCGAGCCGCCACCCTCGGCCAGGCTGAGCACGATGACGTCGTACACGGCTCAGGCCTCGCTCAGCACCGAGTGCCGCTCGATGACTTCCTCGCGGCCCGGGCCGACGCCGACCACGGAGATCCGGGCGCCGATCCGTTCCTCGACGAACTCGACGAAGCGCTGGGCGTTGTCCGGCAGCTCCTCGAAGCTGCGGGCGCCGCTGATGTCCTTCTTCCAGCCGGGCAACGTCTCGTAGATCGGGGTGGCGTGGTGGAAGTCGCTCTGGCTGTACGGCATCTCGTCGTGCCGCACCCCGTTCACGTCGTACGCCACACAGACCGGAATCTCGTCCAGCCCGTCGTAATTGTCCAGTTTAGTCAGGGCGAAGTCGGTCACGCCGTTGATCCGCTGGGCGTACCGGCCCATCACCAGGTCGAGCCAGCCGATGCGGCGGGGGCGGCCGGTCGTGGTGCCGTACTCGTGACCGACCTCACGCAGATAGTCACCGACCTCGTCGTGCAGCTCGGTGGGGAACGGGCCCTCACCGACCCGGCTGGTGAACGCCTTGAGCACCGCGACGACCCGGTCGACCCGGGTGGGCGGGATGCCCGAGCCGGTGCAGGCGCCGCCGGCGGTCGCGTTGGAGCTGGTGACGAACGGGTACGTGCCGTGGTCGACGTCGAGCAGGGTGGCCTGGCCGGCCTCGCAGAGCACGACCTTGCCGTTGTCCAGCGCCTGGGAGAGCTCCAGCGCCGTGTCGGCCACCATCGGACGCAGCCGCTCGGTGTAGGAGAGCAGCTCGGCGATGACCTCGTCGGGCTTGATCGCGCTGCGGTTGTAGATCTTCGACAGCACCTGGTTCTTGAAGCTGAGGGCGGCTTCGACCTTCTGGCGCAGGATCGACTCGTCGAAGAGGTCCTGGATGCGGACGCCGAGCCTGTTCATCTTGTCGGCGTACGTCGGGCCGATGCCACGGCCGGTGGTGCCGATCCGCCGGGCGCCCAGGTAGCGCTCGCTGACCTTGTCCAGCGTGCGGTTGTACGACGCGATGACGTGGGCGTTCGCGCTGATCCGCAGGCGGGAGGTGTCGATGCCGCGCGCCTCCAGGCCGTCGATCTCCTCGAACAGCACCGCCAGGTCGACCACGACGCCGTTGCCGATCACCGGGGTGACGCCGGGGGTGAGGATGCCGCTGGGCAGCAGGTGCAGGGCGTATTTCTCGCCCTTGATCACGACGGTGTGGCCGGCGTTGTTACCGCCGTTGAACTTGACCACGTAGTCGATCCGGTCGCCCAGGAGGTCCGTGGCCTTGCCCTTGCCCTCGTCGCCCCACTGGGCGCCGACCAACACGATCACCGGCACTTGACTGACGCCTTCCGTTGACACACGTCGTACGCGGAGAGGCCCGGGTACTGCCGAAGTTTACGCGACGCGGCGCTCTGCCGCCCGCCGGTTATCCACAGCGTTGTCCACAGGGTGATATCGGTGCTTTGTGGACTTGTGGACGAGCGCGCGGGAGATCAGGGGCGGCCCGTAGGATCTGCGGCGTGCGTGTACTTCTGATCGGATCCGGCGGCCGCGAGCACGCCCTTGCCGTCGGCCTCGCCGCGGACCCCTCGGTGGAGCGACTGATCGCTGCCCCCGGCAACCCCGGCATCGCCGCGGTCGCCGAGCTGCGCGACGTCACCGCCACCGACCCGGCCGCGGTGGCCGCCCTCGCTGTCGAGGTCGCCGCCGACCTGGTGGTGATCGGTCCCGAGGCGCCGCTGGTGGCGGGCGTTGCCGACGCCGTGCGGGCCAAGGGCATCGCCTGCTTCGGCCCGAGCGCGGCGGCGGCCCGGTTGGAGGGCTCGAAGGCGTTCGCCAAGGACGTGATGGCCGCCGCCGGCGTGCCCACCGGCCGGTCCTACGAGTGCACCACGGACGCCGAGGTGGCAGCCGCCCTCGACGACTTCGGCCCGCCGTACGTGGTGAAGAACGACGGTCTCGCCGCAGGTAAGGGCGTGGTGGTGACCGACGACCGCACCGTGGCCGAGGAGCACGCGCGCGATTGCGGCCGGGTGGTCATCGAGGAGTTCCTCGACGGGCCCGAGGTGTCGCTGTTCGTGGTGACCGACGGCACAGCCGCGGTGCCGCTGATGCCGGCCCAGGACTTCAAGCGCGCCCTCGACGGCGATGCGGGCCCTAACACGGGCGGCATGGGGGCGTACGCGCCGCTGGCCTGGACGCCGGACGACCTGGTCGAGCGGGTCATGGCCGAGACCGTCCGGCCGACGCTGGCCGAGATGCGGGAGCGGGGCACGCCGTTCGCCGGGCTGCTCTATGTGGGGCTGGCTCTGACCGGCAAGGGTCCGAAGGTCATCGAGTTCAACGCGCGCTTCGGCGACCCCGAGACGCAGGTCGTGCTGGCCCTGCTGGCGACGCCGCTGGGTGAGCTGCTGCACGCGGCGGCGACGAGCACGCTGGCCGACTTCCCGGCGCTGCGCTGGCTGGAGGGCGCGGCGGTGACGGTCGTCGTGGCGAGCCACAACTATCCCGGCACTCCCCGGACCGGCGACGTGATCACGGGCGGCGAGCAGCCGGGTGTGATTCATGCCGGCACGGCCCGCCGGGAGGACGGTGCGCTGGTGTCGGCCGGTGGGCGGGTGCTCAGCGCGACCGCTGTCGGAGCGGATCTGGCGGGGGCCCGGGCGGCGGCTTATGCGCTGGTGGAGGGCATCACGCTGGAGGGCTCGCACCACCGGACGGACATCGCCCTGGGCGCGGTCGAAGGCCGCATCACCACCTGAGCTGACGGCATTGAGCCGGCCCACCTGGGCCAGGCGGCGCCAGCCCACCACCGGGTCGTTCGCGCCGTCGGGCCATCCGCGGCGCCAGGCCACCACCGGACCGGTCGGCGTCGGGCCGCCCGCGGCGCCGGGCCGCCCACCTGGGCGGGGAGCCCGGCCTGGGGGAAAACCCCCAGCTGAAGACGGCCGTCAGCCGGGTCCTTTCCGGCCCGCCCGCTGCATAGCGTGACTTTCCGTAGGCACCGACTACGGAAGGAGTCCGGATGATCGAGGCCCGGAATCTCACCAGGCGATATGGCCGGACGCTCGCGGTCGACGCGCTCAGCTTCGATGTGCGGCCGGGCAGTGTCACCGGTTTCCTCGGCCCCAACGGGTCGGGCAAGTCCACCACCATGCGGTTGATTCTCGGGCTGGACCGGCCCGACGCCGGTCAGGCCCGGATCGGTGGCCGCCGCTACCGCGAGCTGCGCTGGCCGCTGCGTGAGGTCGGCGCGCTGCTCGAAGCCAGGGCGTTCCACCCGGGCCGCACCGCCCGCAATCACCTGCTCGCGCTGGCCGCCGGCAACGCGATCCCGCGGGCCCGGGTCGACGAGGTGCTCGACGTGGTCGGCCTGAGCGGCGTGGCCGGGCGGCGGGCCGGGAAGTTCTCCCTCGGCATGGGGCAGCGTCTGGGCGTTGCCGCGGCGCTGCTGGGTGATCCGGCCGTTCTGCTGCTGGACGAGCCGGTCAACGGGCTGGATCCCGAGGGGGTCCGGTGGATCCGTGACCTGCTGAAGTCGCTGGCCGCGCAGGGCCGCACCGTTTTCGTGTCGAGCCACTTGATCAGCGAGATGGCGTTGACCGCCGAGCGGCTGGTGGTGATCGGCCGGGGGCGGCTGCTCGCGGACACGACCGTCGCCGAGCTGTCGGCCGGTTCGGCGTCGCTGGAGGATGCGTTCTTCCGGCTGACCAGCGCAGAGGTCGAATACCAGGGGAACACGACGACGGAGGCGACCGCATGACCACGCCCGCGATGACCCGCGTACCGGGCGGCCGTTACGGGCCCGCTCAGGTGGCCCGGATGGAATGGATCAAGCTGCGTAGCCTGCGTTCCACCTGGTGGACCCTGGCCATCACGGTCGCCGCGACCGTCGGGATCGGCGTCGCTGTGGGTCTGAACAGCCGGGACGCCTCCGTGGATCTGACCAACAACGCGCTGGCCGGCGTGGTCCCCGGTCTGCTGCTGGCCGGTGCGCTCGGCGTACTGACCATGACCGGCGAGTACAGCTCGGGGACGATCCGGGTCACGCTGGCCGCCGTACCGCGGCGCCCGCTGGTCCTGGCGGCGAAGGCCGCCGTGTTCGGGGCCGTGACCCTGGTCGTCGGGGAGCTTGCCTCCTTCATCGCCTTCTTCGCCGCCGCCGGCACCCTGCGCCCCGGGATCACGGCGCCCACGCTGGGCGATCCCGGCGTGCTGCGGGCGGTCGTGCTCACTGGGGCCGCGTCCTGCCTGGTCGGACTGCTCGGCCTGGGACTGGGCGCGATCATCCGGCACAGCGCGGCCGGAGTCGGGGTCCTCGTGGCCGGCGTGTACGTGGTCGTGCAGGTCATCGGGTTCGTTGCGCACAGTGCGGCGCCGTACATGCCGATTTTGATCCTGGCCAACTCGCTGAGCACGACCAGGCCGGTGACCTGTGGCACCGACGCGGCGTCCTGTCCGGACTTCCTGTCCCCATGGGCCGGGCTCGGCACGCTCTCCCTGTACGCGGCGATCGCCCTGGCGATCGGCGGCTGGCTGCTGGCCCGGCGGGACGCGTAGGCCGCCGCTCGCGAGAGAGGAGGATGGCGGCATGGGCATGTTCACCCCGCGCCAGGGCCGGGAGCTGTTGTTCTGCCTGGCCGGGCTGCCGTTCGCCGTGCTCAACCCGCTGGTGTTCTTCGTGCTCGCCGTGGATCTGACCTGGTTGGCAGCCGACAGCGGTCGGGGCAACCCGACCCTGGCCCACATGGCCGTCGCCGGGGTCTGCGTGGGACTGCTGCTCCTGCTGCTGGTGTCCACGGGGGCGGCCCGCAGCCTCGGCTCGTTGCCGCGCAAGCTCGCCGGCCGGCTGCTCAAGCTGCAGGTCGCACCGCCGCCGCCGATGCGGCGACGCCCCGGCGGCCGGAGCTGGCCCGGTCCGGGCCTGCGCGACGGCGCCGGCTGGCGGGTCGTGGCCTACCAGCTGGCCAAGCTGCCGGTCGGCCTGATCGAGCTGTACGCCGTGTTCTTCTGGATCGGCGGCCTGATCAACCTGAGTTACCCGCTGCTGTGGGGAGCGTTCCGTAACCACCCGCCCGGGGTCCGGCTCGGCCCGGTGCCGGTGTTCACGCCGTTCGGGCTGTTCGGTGACGGCACGTTCCAGGTCACGACCCTGCTCGGCACGTTCGCCGCCGCCGCTGCGGGAGCGGCGATGCTGCTGGCCGCCCCGTGGGTCACCCGGGCCGTCACCGCCGTCGACGCCTGGCTGATCCGAAGTCTGCTCGGACCCGGGCGGCTGGCCCAGCGGGTCCACGACCTGGAGCTGAGCCGGGCGCTGGCCGTGGACGACGCCGCCGCCCTGCTGCGGCGGCTCGAACGGGATCTGCACGACGGCGCGCAGATCCGGCTGGCCACGCTGGCCATGAACCTCGGCATGGCCCGGGAGAAGCTCGGCGCCGACGGCCCGGTCCCGGACGCCGCGGCCGCCCGTGAGCTGGTCGACGCCGCGCTGCGCGGCGCCAAGGACGCGCTCGGCGAGCTGCGCGGCCTGGTCCGCGGCATCCACCCGCCGGTGCTCGACAACGGGCTGGCCGACGCCCTCGCCTCGCTGACCGCCGACCGGGCGATCCCGGTCGAGCTGGAGGTCAGCATCCCGGTCCGGCCCACCCCGGCGATCGAGACCATCGCGTACTTCTGCGCCGCCGAGCTGCTGGCCAATGCGGCCAAGCACAGCTTGGCCGGCAAGCTCGCGGTCCGGGCAGCCGGTCAGCAAGACGTACTGCTGCTCAGCGTGGCCGACGACGGTACGGGCGGCGCCGACCCATCCGGGGGCAGCGGCCTCGCCGGACTGGCGCAGCGGGTCGCCGTGGTGGACGGCCGGCTCACAATCGTGAGTCCGCCCGGCGGCCCGACGAAGATCACCGTCGAGCTTCCGTTGCACGCATGAGGGCGCGGGTCGTGATCGCCGAGGACGCGGTCCTGTTCCGGGCGGGCCTCGCCCGGCTGATCGAGGACCACGGCCACCAGGTCTGCGCGGCCGTGGGTGACGGCGGCGCGTTGCTCGATGCGGTGGCCGAGCATCAGCCCGACGTCGTGGTGGCCGACATCCGGATGCCGCCGACGCATACCGACGAAGGGCTGCGCGCCGCGCTCGAGATCCGCCGCCGGCACCCGCGGACCGGGGTGCTGGTGCTGTCGCAGTACATCGAGACGAAGTACACGGCCCGGCTGCTGGAGGGCAACGCGGCCGGCGCCGGATATCTGCTGAAGGAACGGGTGGCCGACGTCGCCGAGTTCGCCGACGCGCTGGAACGGGTCGCCGCCGGCGGGACGGCGCTCGATCCCGAGGTCGTCGGCCAGTTGTTGCGGGCCAGCCGCCGGGCCGACGGTCTGGCCGCGCTCACCGCGCGGGAGCGGCACGTGCTGGCGCTGATGGCGGAGGGACGTTCGAACGCCGGCGTCGCCGATGCGCTGGTGGTCACCGGCGGAACCGTGGAGAAGCACGTCGCGGGCATCTTCGACAAGCTGGGACTGCCCCCGGACGAGGCCGACAACCGTCGGGTCCTCGCAGTGCTGCGATATCTCAGCTCATGAGCACGCCCCGCCGGAAGGAGTCCCGGCGGGGCGTTCAGCGAGCAGCGGTCAGTTCTTCGGGATGTCGAAGAGCTTGGCGACCTGGGCCGCCAGGCCGAGGTCACCCTTCGCCTTGATCTTGCCGGTCATGAACATCATCATCGGGTTGCCGTCGCCGGAGACCACCTTGAGGAAGGTCACCGGGTCCATCGTCATCGCCAGCTTGGGCTCGCGGACCGGCTGGTTGGTGACGGTGCAGGCACCGTTCTCGATCACGGTCTCGTAGGTGTCCGTGCCGCCGCCGGGGCCGCCCGTGATGTTCCAGTGGATGACGGCCTGGGTCGCGCCGGCCCGGTCCGCGCGGAACAGCGTCGGCATCCGGTTGAACACCTCATCCAGGATCTTGGTGCGGCTCTCGGAGCCCATGACCTCGGCGAGCTTCGAGTCCGGGGTGGACTTGACGAGCTGCGCGAACTCCTTCGGGCCGATCGTGTCGAGAGACTCGGGGCTGAATTCAGTCATCGGTGGACCTTTCGGGATGAGCGCCAGACCTACTCGCGAGTAACCCTAGCGATAACCGCGTAGTCCTGCAGTGTCTCAACCCCCCAACGTCTGTTGGACAGTGAGCCCCGTCTCTCCTAGACTCCCCAACATGTCTTTGGGAGATGCGCGTCGTCAGGCCCGGCTCCGGGCGATGGCCCATCCGGTCCGGCTGCGCATCCTGTCGTTGCTCACCGGTGCGTCGCTCACCGCCGCGGACGTCGCCCGCGAGCTCGGTCTCACCCACGCCAACGCCAGCTACCACCTGCGCAACCTGCTCAGCGCGGGATTGATCGTGCAGACCGGCGAGGAACGCATCCGCGGCGGCGTAGCCAAGCGCTACCGCTACGACGCCGAGCGCGACCGGGAGCGTGACCGCGAGACGATGGCCGGCCAGCAGCACGCCGACACGCAGCGGGCGCTGTTCGAGGCTGTGGCCAACGAGCTGGTGCGCCGCACCGCGGAGGCCGACTGGTCGGTGGGCGGCTCCATGACCGACGCCGAGCTCTGGGTCGACCCACAGGTCTTCCGCGAGATTCGCGACCGCATCGCCCAGGCCAGCCGCGACCTGCACGACGCGGCCAAGCCGCCGCGCACCCCCGGCACGGTCCGCACCAGCACGACCATCGCGATGTTCCGCATGGAGGAGCCGTGAGCGCCCTCGCCCCGCTGCGCCACGCCCCGTTCCGTTTCCTGCTCGCCGGCCGCACGATCAACTCGTTCGGCAACGCCGTCGCGCCGGTCGCCCTGGCCTTCGCCGTGCTGGACCTGACCGGCTCACCCAGTGATCTGGGCCTGGTCGTCGGCACGCGGGTGTCCGTCAATGTGCTGTTCCTGCTGTTCGGCGGGGCGCTGGCCGACCGGATGCCGAAACATCACCTGATGGTGGGCGCGAGCATCGCGGCCGCGGTCACCCAGGCAGCGGTGGCCGTGCTGGTGCTCTCCGGCGCGGCGACCATCCCGTGGCTGGTCGCCCTGTCCGCGGTCAACGGCATGGTGAGCGCGCTGGCCCTGCCGGCCTCGGCGTCGATCGTGCCGCAGCTCATCCCGGCGGACATCCGCCAGCAGGCGAACGCGCTGAACCGGCTGTTCTTCAACGGCGCCTACATCGCGGGTGCGCCGCTCGGCGGGATCCTCGTGGCGGGCGTCGGTCCGGGATGGGGGATCGCGGTCGACGCGGTGGCGTTCGCCCTGTCGGCTGTCGCCTTCGCCCTGCTCCGCATCCCAACGCCCGCCGCGCCAACGCCCGCCGCGCCAACGCCCGCCGCGCCAACGCCTGCCGCGCCCGCGCCTGCCGCGCCCGCGCCTGCCGCGCCCGCGCCTGCCGCGCCCGCGCCTACGCAAGCCGCGCCCGCGGAGGCCCCCGGGCCGGCTCGGAGCAGCATCTTCGCGGATCTGCGGGGCGGCTGGACCGAGTTCCGCCGCCGCACCTGGCTGTGGGTGGTGGTCGCCGGCTTCGGCGTGATCAACGCCTGCCTCAGCGGCGGCATGTCCGTCCTCGGACCGGTGGTCGCCGACGACACCGTGGGCCGCCGCGCCTGGGGTTTCGTGCTCGGTGCGCAGACCCTCGGCATGATGCTCGGCGCCGTCGTGGCCATGCGCCTCAACCTGCGCCGGCTGCTGCTGTTCGGGGTCGTCTGCACGATGTTCGAGGTTCTGCCCGTGCTCACCCTCGGCGTCGCCCCGCACCTCGGGTTGCTGCTGGCGGCGGCGTTCCTCGCCGGGGCCGGCGTCGAGCAGTTCTCCGTGGCCTGGGAGACGACGATGCAGGAGCATGTCCCCGCTGACAAACTCGCGCGCGTCTACTCGTACGACATGGTCGGGTCCTATGTCGCGATCCCCGTCGGTCAGGTCCTGACCGGGCCGATCGCCGGGGCCGTCGGCGTCGAGCCGACGCTCGTCGGCGCGGCCGCCGTGATCGGGCTGGCGGTCGCCGGCATGCTGGCCAGCCGGGACGTGCGTAACCTGCGGCACCACCGGCCGACGGACCCGGAGCCCGCCGGGGCCGCCATGGAAGAATCGGCGAAGTGAGCATCCCGAACGTCCTCGCCAGCCGCTACGCGTCCGCCGACCTCGCCGACCTCTGGTCGCCGGAGGAGAAGATCCGGATGGAGCGCCGGCTGTGGCTCGCGGTCCTGCGGGCCCAGCGCGATCTCGGCGTCGCGCTCCCGGACGGGGTCGTCGAGGCGTACGAGGCAGTGGTCGACGATGTTGATCTCGCGAGCATCGCGGCGCGGGAGCGGGTCACCCGGCACGACGTGAAGGCCCGCATCGAGGAGTTCAGCGCGCTCGCCGAGCACGAGCACATCCACAAGGGCATGACCTCGCGTGACCTCACCGAGAACGTCGAGCAGTTGCAGATCCGGGCCTCGCTGGAGCTGGTGCGCAGCCGGATCGTCACCACGCTGGCCCGGCTGACCGAGCTCGCCCTGGAGCACAGCGACCTCGTGCTCACCGGACGGTCGCACAACGTCGCGGCCCAGGCGACCACGCTGGGCAAGCGGTTCGCGAGTGCGGCCGAGGAGCTGCTGATCGCGTACGAGCGCCTGGACGACCTGCTCCGCCGTTATCCCCTGCGCGGCATCAAGGGTCCGGTCGGCACCGCCGCCGACCAGCTCGATCTGCTCGACGGCGACGCGGAGAAGCTGGCCGAGCTGGAGCGCAAGGTCGCCGCGCATCTCGGCTTCGAACGGGTGCTGACCAGCGTCGGCCAGGTCTATCCCCGCTCGCTGGACTTCGACGTGGTGTCCGCGCTGGCCCAGGTGGTGGCGGCGCCGTCGTCGCTGGCCACCACGATCCGCTTGATGGTCGGTCAGGAGCTGGTCACCGAGGGTTTCAAGGCCGGCCAGGTCGGCTCGTCGGCGATGCCGCACAAGATGAACACGCGTTCGTCGGAGCGGGTCAACGGCCTCGCGGTGATCGTCCGCGGCTACCTGTCGATGGTCGGGGAGCTGGCCGGCGACCAGTGGAACGAGGGTGACGTCTCCTGCTCGGTCGTGCGCCGGGTGGCCCTGCCGGACGCGTTCTTCGCCACCGACGGCCTGTTCCAGACGTTCCTCACCGTGCTCGACGAGTTCGGCGCGTACCCGGCGGTCATCGCCCGCGAGCTGGACCGCTTCCTGCCGTTCCTCACCACCACCAAGCTGCTGGTCGCCGCCGTGCGCAAGGGCGTCGGCCGGGAGGTGGCGCACGAGGTGATCAAGGAGCACGCGGTTGCGGTGGCGCTGGCGATGCGGGAGAAGGGCATTGCGGAGAACGACCTCTTCGACCGGCTGGTGGCCGACGGTCGCCTGCAGCTGTCGCGGGCCGAGATCGACGCCCTGGTGGCGGACCGGGCGGCCTTCGTGGGCGCGGCTCCGGCCCAGGTCCGGGCGGTCGCGGAGCGGGTGGCGGCGATCGTGGCGCAGCACCCGGAGGCGGCCGAGTACACGCCGGCGGCGATTCTCTAGCAGGTAGGTGATGCCGTCAGGGGGCGGCGGAGCGGGTCTCACCGCCCCCCGACGGAATTCTCAGACGCCCGCGACCGAGGTGATCCACGCCCGGTTGTAGGCGACGCTGGCGTAGTACTGCCGGCTCTGGCCGTCCGCCGTCGAGGCCACGCCGACCTGCGCGCCGTTGTAGACCTGGGGACCGCCGGAGTCGCCGCGCCACGCGTTGCCGTTGATCGCGGTGGAGCCGATCGCCCGGCCGCCGTACGCGTCGGTCTGGTTGGTCGAGGTGACCCGGACCGAGGCGGTCTTCAGCGTCGTCGAGGCGCCGCAGCCGCTGTAGCAGGTCTGACCCCAGCCGTAGAGCGAGTTGGTCGATCCCACCGGCGGGTACGCGCTGGACAGCGGCATGTACGTGGTGGAGACCGAGCTGCTGAGCCGCATCAGGGCCAGGTCGTTCTGGGTGGTGGTGGAGCTCACCGTACGGGTGACCCCGCCGGACGTACGGCTGACGCTGCCGACGCGCACCGACATCGAGCCGCTGATGCAGTGCCGGGCGGTCAGCACGTAGTTGGCCGAGATGATCGTGCCGGAGCAGGTGAAGCTGCCGTTGCTGAACACCGCGGCGGCCCAGGGCGCCGACGCGACGGTGCTGCCGCCGATGATGAGGTCCGGTCCGGGCTCGACGGCGTTGGCGGCGGCGGGGGCGGCCAGGATGCCGGTCAGGGCGGTGGCCAGAGAGGCGACGACGATGCGGATGCGCACGCCGGGCTCCTTCCGAAAGTTCTGTCGATGGGGGGATGCATCGAACTTGATCGACTGAACGCTATGTCCGGCGGAGCGGCGGGACAAGACTCCAATTGACACCTATCACCGTGTGATGGGGATGGTCGCGTAGGGTGAGCCGGCGACACCTTTGGGTGATCTTGCCGTGGTGGAGATCACGGTCGAGATTCGCTGCTCAACGGCCCTCCCGTCGGCCTGCCGACACCGGCCGATGGGTCGATCGGGAGTCGTACAAGGTAGGCTTTGGCCGCTCGCCCCTTAGAGGGCCACCCAACTGCGCACCTACACAGTCAGGAGTGCCCGTGGCTCGCGTCGTCGTCGACGTCATGCTCAAGCCGGAGATCCTCGATCCGCAGGGCCAGGCAGTCGCCAACGCGCTGCCACGGCTCGGGGTCAGCTCCATCTCCTCCGTACGCATCGGGCGCCGCATCGAGATCGAGTTCGACGGTGAACCCGACCTCGAGACGGCCCGTGAGATCGCCGACAAGCTGCTCGCCAACCCGGTCATCGAGGACTTCTCGATCCGGGTCGACGAGCCTGCCGGTGACGCCGCTCTCGAGAGCGCGTGACCATGCGGATCGGAGTCGTCACCTTCCCCGGTTCGCTCGACGACGGTGACGCGGCCCGCGCCGCGCGCATCGCCGGCGCCGAGGCCGTCCGTCTCTGGCACGGCGACCCGGACCTGCACGGCGTCGACGCCGTGGTCCTGCCCGGCGGTTTCTCCTACGGCGACGCTCTGCGCTGCGGCGCGATCGCCCGGTTCGCCCCGGTCATGGAGTCCATCGCCGACGCCGCCCGCGGCGGCCTGCCGGTGCTCGGCATCTGCAACGGCTTCCAGATCCTCTGCGAGGCCCACCTGCTGCCCGGTGCGCTCACCCGCAACCAGCACCTGCACTTCCGCAACCGCGACCAGCACCTGCGCGTCGCCAGCACGTCGACGGCCTGGACCAACGGCTTCACCGAGGGCCAGGAGATCCTGATCCCGGTGAAGAACGGCGAGGGCTGTTTCGTCGCCGACGAGCGCACTCTGGACGAGCTCGAGGCCGAGGGCCGGATCGTCGCCCGCTACACGCGCGGCAACCCGAACGGCTCGCAGCGCGACATCGCCGCGATCACCAACGCGGCCGGCAACGTGGTCGGCATCATGCCGCACCCGGAACACGCGGTGGAGGCGCTCACCGGTCCGTCGCTCGACGGCCTCGGCTTCTTCACCTCAGCCCTGCGGTACCTGGCCGGGTCGGCCGCGGGCGGGCAGCTCACAGGGGGAGCCCAGCGATGACCACCCAGCACGACACGGCGACCAGCGGCGCGACAGCGCCCCCGGAGGTGCCGCAGCAGCCGGCCAGCGCCAAGCCGAGTGGCTTCGCCGCCACCGACGTGCTGATCAACCAGTTCGACGGGGGTCCGGACACCGTCGAGCGGGCGCTCAACACCGGTGACGAGCTCCAGCCGCACACCGAGCTCGGCCTCAAGGACGACGAGTACGACCGGATCCGGCAGATCCTCGGCCGCCGTCCGACCGCGTCCGAGCTGGCGATGTATTCGATCATGTGGAGCGAGCACTGCTCCTACAAGTCGAGCAAGGTGCACCTGCGCCAGTTCGGCGAGAAGGCCCCGCAGAACACCAGGATGCTGGCGGGCATCGGGGAGAACGCGGGCGTTGTGCAGATCTCCGACGAGATCGCCGTCACCTTCAAGGTCGAGTCGCACAACCACCCG
Organism: Actinoplanes sp. NPDC004185; assembly: GCF_053603475.1. Classification (NCBI taxonomy): domain Bacteria; kingdom Bacillati; phylum Actinomycetota; class Actinomycetes; order Micromonosporales; family Micromonosporaceae; genus Actinoplanes; species Actinoplanes sp. NPDC004185. The sequence continues at coordinate 228,321 of NZ_JBSGFR010000004.1, forward strand.
AGCTTCGTGGAGCCGTACCAGGGTGCGGCCACCGGCGTCGGCGGCATCGTCCGCGACATCCTCGCCATGGGTGCCCGCCCGATCGCGGTGATGGACCCGCTGCGCTTCGGCGCCGCGGACCACCCGGACACCGCGCGGGTGCTGCCGGGCGTGGTCGCCGGCATCGGCGGCTACGGCAACTGCCTGGGCCTGCCCAACATCGGCGGCGAGATCGTCTTCGACCCCTGCTACCAGGGCAACCCGCTGATCAACGCGCTGAGCATCGGCGTGCTGCCGGTCGAGCGCCTGCAGCGCAAGGAGGCAGCCGGCGTCGGCAACGTCGTCGTGCTGCTCGGCGCCCGCACCGGTCGCGACGGCATCGGCGGTGTCTCCGTGCTGGCCTCGGCGACCTTCGACGAGGGCGCCGAGCAGCGCCGCCCGTCGGTGCAGGTCGGCGACCCGTTCATGGAGAAGCTGCTGATCGAGAGCTGCCTCGAGCTGTACGACGCGGGCCTGGTCGTCGGCATCCAGGACCTCGGCGGCGCGGGCCTGACCTGCGCGCTCACCGAGACCGCGGCCGCGGCCGGCACCGGCATGCGGGTCTACCTCGAGCGGGTGCCGCTGCGTGAGGCCTCGATGTCGCCGACCGAGATCCTGGCCAGCGAGTCGCAGGAGCGGATGCTGCTGATCGTCGCGCCGGAGAAGCTCGACGAGGTGCTCAAGGTCGCCGAGAAGTGGGGCGTCTGGGCCACCAACATCGGTGAGGTCACCCCCAGCCAGACCGACGGCCAGCCCGGCCGCCTGGTGATCAGCTGGAACGACCACATCGTGGTGGACGTGCCGCCCGGCTCCCTCGCCGACGACGGCCCGGTCTACGCCCGGCCGATCCGCGAGCCCGCCGACCTGATCCTGCTGCAGGCCGACCGGGCCGAGACGCTGCCGCGTCCGTCCACCCCGGACGAGCTGCGCGAGACGCTGCTGCGCATGATCGCGTCGCCGAACCTGTGCGACAAGAGCTGGGTCACCGAGCAGTACGACCGGTACGTGCTCGGCAACACCGTGCTCGCCCAGCCCGAGGACGCCGGCGTGCTGCGCATCGACGAGCGCACCGGGCTCGGCGTGGCGCTGTCGGTGGACGGCAACGGCCGTTACACCCGGCTCGACCCGTACGAGGGTGCCCGGCTCGCGCTGGCTGAGGCGTACCGCAACGTCGCCGTCACCGGCGCCGAGCCGATCGCCGTCACCGACTGCCTGAACTTCGGCTCGCCCGAGGATCCGGCTGTCATGTGGCAGTTCGCCGAGGCCGTCCGTGGCCTGGCGGACGGCTGCCAGCAGCTCGGCATCCCGGTCACCGGCGGCAACGTCAGCTTCTACAACCAGACCGGTGCCGCCGCGATCCACCCGACCCCGGTGGTCGGTGTGCTCGGCATCCTCGACGACGTCGCCCGCCGTACCCCGATGGGCTTCCCGCCGCCGCCGACCACGGACGGCGACCTGCTCTTCCTGCTCGGCGACACCGGGTGCGAGCTGTCCGGCTCCGAGTGGGCGTGGGTCACCCACGGCCACCTGGGCGGCCGCCCGCCGGAGGTGGACCTGGCCCACGAGCAGGCACTGGGCCGGCTGATGGCGCAGGCCTCGGAACGCGAGCACATCGTCGCGGCGCACGACCTCTCCGACGGCGGTCTCGCCCAGGTGCTGGTCGAGTCCTGCCTGCGGCGCAACGTCGGCGCGCGGATCAAGCTGCCGGAGCACGACACGAGCGTCACGCCGTTCGTCTGGTTGTTCAGCGAGTCGGCTGGACGCGCGCTGGTCGCCGTGCCGCGCGGGCACGACAAGGCCTTCGTGGCGCTGGCCGCGGAGCACAACGTCTCCTGCGTGCAGATCGGTGTCACCGCGGAGGAGCCGGTCCTCGACATCCACGACCAGTTCACCGTCGGGCTGGACGAGTTGCGGGCGGCCTTCACCGCCACGATGCGCAACCTCTTCGGCGGGCCGGCCGAGGGCGTCACCCGGCAGATCGCCGCCGTGGTGGAAGCCGCCGAGCTCTCCGCTAAAGAGCAGGCCGAGCTCTCCGTTAAAGAGCCGGACGCGGCCGGGGACGACGGGGGCACGGGACCATCGGTCACGCTGGAGATCAGCGAGCCCGCCCACCCGGCATCCGGACCGGCCGACGAGGTCGCGGACCTGCCGGGCCGATCCGGTACGGACGCCGCGGAGGCGGGCGGTCCGATCGACGCCGAGCCGGCCGCGACGAAGCCGGACGAAGAGCCGGACTCGAAGGCCTGACGAAGCGCGGCGACCGCCGCACCGAGCACTGATCAGCGCGCCACGGCTGGGCACCCGCCCGGACGTGGCGCGCTGCTGTGACCGGCTCTATATCCTGCTGCGGTGCTGTTACCCCTGCCGGCCGGCGACTTCCGGGCCTACCTGTTCGACTGCGACGGGACCATCGCGGACTCCATGCCCGTGCACTACCTCGCCTGGCAACAGGCCCTCAAGGAGTGGGGCGCGGTGCTGCCCGAGGACCTCTTCTACGCCTGGGGCGGGCGACCTGTCGCCGAGATCATCGCCGATCTGAACGAGCAGCAGGGCCTGAGCATGCCGGTCGAGATTGTCGCCGCCCGCCGGGAGGTTCTCTTCCAGGAGTTGCTGCCGACCGTCAGCGCTGTTCCGGGAGTGCTGGAGCACATCGACGAGGCGCACCGGCGGATTCCGTTCGCGGTGGTGTCCGGCAGCACCCGCGAGTCCGTCACCGCCTCGCTCAGCACCCTGGGTCTGCTGGAGAAGTTCGACGTGCTGGTCTGCGCCGGTGACTACCCGCGGGCCAAGCCGGACCCGGGGGCGTTCCTGCTGGCCGCCGAGCTGCTGCGGGTGCCGCCCGGCGACTGCCTCGTCTTCGAGGACACCGACCTCGGCATCCAGGCGGCCACCGCGGCGGGCATGGCCGCCGTGCGGGTTCCGCCGCCCTGGGAACGCTGAGCGTCAGCCCAGGACGGCCGGGCGCAGCACGTCCTCGCACCACTGCCGGAAGGTGGTCGGTGTGGTCGCCTGCGGGGTACGGGGCTCGGCGTTGTCCAGGCCGGCGTCCTTGGCCTGCCACATCTCCAGCGTGGCCTGCGCCATCGGCTCGGACATCCCGCGCCCGAGCAGGCCGGCCCGCAGGTCCTCGCCGGGTATCCGCTGGAACCGGATCGGGCGGGCCAGCACCTCGGACATGACGGCGGCCATGTCCTCGTACGACAGGTCCTCGGGGCCGAGCACCGGCACGCTGCCCGGGCCGCTCCAGGAGTCGTCGAGCAGCAGGTCGGTGGCGACCGCGGCGATGTCCCGGGTGGCGCAGGACGGGAACTTGCGGTCGCCGGCGATCGGTGCGACGAACACGCTCCGGTTCTTGAGGGCGTCGACCTGCCGCAGGATGTTGTCCATGAACGAAGGCATCGTCAGCGCGCGGTAGCTCACGCCCGTACCGGCGATCAGGTCGTCCATCGCCAGCGACGCGGTGACCAGCCCGGCCTGACCGGCCACCGCTGTTCCGCGGCCGAGGGCCGAGACGCCGACCACGCGCGCGACTCCCTGGCTGGTGAAGGCCTCGCACGCGGGCCGGGTGAAGTCCACATAGGCGGCGGTCGCGCTGCCGGCCCGCGGGTCCGGCGGGACCAGCCAGAGGACCGCGTCGGCGCCGGCGAAGGCCTTGGCGACGACGTCGGCGTCCGCGTGCGATCCGGCTACGACGTCCAGGCGGTCCCGGGTCTCCGCGGGTAACCGGGACGGGTCGCGGGCGATGACGCGGACCGGGGCGCCCCGGTCGAGCAGGTTCCGCACGACCTGGCGGCCGATGTGGCTCGTGGGTGCTGTCACAACGATCATGGACTTCAGTCAACGCCGCCCCGCCAGGCAACTGAAGGACCGATCCGGTCGCCATTGATACTCTGCCGATATGAATGACCTGGAGGTTCGGCAACTCCGGTACTTCGTGGCGGTGGCCGAGGAGCTGCACTTCGGGCGGGCGGCCGAGCGGCTGGGCATGGCGCAGCCGCCGCTGTCCCGCGCCATCCGGGAGCTGGAACGCCAGCTCGACGTGCGGCTGCTGGAGCGGACGACGCGGCAGGTCGCCCTGACTGCGGCCGGCGAGGTGCTGCTGCGTGATGCCCGTACGGCGCTCGACGCGGTGACCGCGGCCGGCCGCCGAGCCCGGCACGCCGGCCGGGTCGCGCCGGGGCTGCGGCTCGCGTTCAAGGCCGACTACGACTCCGGCCTGCTGCCGCAGATCCTGGCCGCCTATCAGCGGGAGACGGCCGCGGTCCCGGTGGAGCTCGTGCTGGGCGGTCCCTGGGAGCAGGCCCCAGCCGTACGCGACGGGCGAGCCGACGTGGCGCTGCTGCTGGCGCCGTACCTGGATCCGGATCTCGACGTCGAGTCCCTGCTGACCGAGCCTCGCGTCGTCGCCCTCGCCGCCACGGATCCGCTGGCCGACCAGCCGGCGCTGTCCCTGAGCGATCTGGCCGGCCGGAAACTCCCGGACGGATCACCGGCCGACCGAGGCGGCTTCCGCAGGCCACCGGCCGAGGTGAGCGGGGCCGGACTGGACCTCGCGCAGATCTTCAACCTGGTCGAGCTGGGCAGCATCGTGTGGTTCCCGCCGCGCTCGGTCGCCCGGCGCCATCCGCGACCCGGTCTGGTCTATCGCAGTGTCGAGGACCTGCTGCCGGTCACGCTGGCTGTCGCGTGGTCACCGGAGTCGCACTCGCCGGCGGTGGCTGCCTTCATCCGCGCCGCCGTCGAGGTCGCGGGCACCGTCGAGTAGGACGAAGGGCCGGCCCGTCGGAACGGGCCGGCCCTTCGCTGCGTTGCTGTGGCGCGTCAGTCCTCAGGCCAGTCGTTCGGCCGGCGCTGAACCGGGCGGCCACCGTCCCGCGGCGGCCCGCCGTGCCGGCCACCCTGCTCCGGACCGTAGTAACCGGTCTGGTCGGCAGCGCCGCCGGCGTAGTTGCCCTGGTCGCCGTAGCCACCCGGCGGCGGCTGCTGGCCCCGGCCGGCAGCCGGCTGCTCGTAGCCCTCCGGCCGCCCGTACGTCGCCCGCGGGTCGTAACCCGGGTCGCCGCCGTAGCCGCCACCACCGGCCGGAGCCGGAGCTCCGTAGGCGCCGCCGGCCGCACCGCCGTACGTGCCACCGCCCTGAGCCCCACCATAGGTGCCACCACCAGCGGGCGGGCCGTACGCGTTGCCGCTGTCGATCCCGCCGGCTGCGCCACCCCAGCCGCCGTAGCCGGCTTGGTCGGCCGGCTCAGCAGCAGCACCGTAGGAACCGCCCTGATAGGGCGCTGCGTGACCCGGATCGGCGTACTCGTCGCCGCCCTGCGGGTAGCCGGCGTTCTGGCCGTAGCCCGGCTCCGCGGCGCCGTAACCGCCCTGGTCGCCGTACCCCGCCTCGGCCGGGTAGCCGCCTGCTGGTTCCGGCCTGTACATACCGGTCGGCTCGTCGTAGCGCTGGGCGGGCGGCTCGTAGCCACCCTGCGCGCCGTAGCCGGCCTCGTCGTAGCCGGCCTGGTCGGCGTAGCCCGCGGGCTGACCCGGGCCGTAGCCGCCGCCGGCATACCCGTGGTCGTCCTGGTCGGCGTAGCCACCCTGCTGGGCCGGAGCCGGAGCGCCGCCGTACTGGTTGGCCGCGCCGTAGCCCGGGGCAGCCTGCGCGGCGCCGTACGTGCCTGCTGCACCGGCTGCGCCTGCGGCACCGTAAGCGCCTGCCGCACCGGCTGCGCCCGCGGCACCGGCCGTGCCCCAGCCACCGGGTGCGTTGTATCCGCCGCCCTGGGGCATCGGCGCACCGTACGGGTCCGGGAACTCGTCGACCGGCGGGGCCTGGTGGATCATCGTCGGGGCGTCCGCCATGGACGGTGCGCCCGAGCGGGGCGCGATCATCGTGGCGTCACTGACCCGGCCACCCGCCGGAGCGGCGAGGCGCGTCTCGTCGGCGCCGCCGTACCGTCCGGCCGGGGCCGCGGCCGGGACTGCGCCGCCGGCTGCCGCGCCGTCGTCATCGGGGTCCTCGTTGGACTTGCGGCGCATCAGCACCAGCACGATCGCGCCGATGCCGGCCGCCACCAGCAGGCCGCCGAGGATGATGAACAGCAGCGAACCGGAGCCCTCGTCGGAGCCGGACTTGGGCGCGGCGTCGATAGCCGCCGCGGACTCGTCGGCCGCCGGCTCGGACGCCTCGTCGGTGGCCTCGTCGGTCGGTTCCGTGGTGACGGTGGGCGAAGGGGACGGGCTGGAAGGCGTCGGCGCTGTCTTCGACTTGAGCGTCAGCGGCACGGTGATCGACTTACCGGCTGCGCCCTGGGCGTTCTTCGAGGTGAGCTCGTAGCCGTCCTTGGTGGCACCGACCGCCATGGCCCCCACGGCGATGGGCTTGCTGTCCGACGACGTGAACGAGTAGCCACCGTCACCGTTGGTGTTGGTCTGGTACTGGTGTCCCTGGCTGTCGCGCAGGCCGACCAGCGCGCCGGAGACAGCCTTGCCGTCCTGGTCCTTGACCCGGCCGCTGACCTGACGCACCGTCTGCGGCTTGTCCGGGCCGCGCACGGTGACTTTCCTGCTGTCGCTGTCGCTCTTGTCGCCGACAGAGGCGGTCACGGTGACCGTGATTTCCTTGGTCTCACCCGGTGCGACCGTGGGGGCGACGAGCTTGGTCGAGAAGGTCCTCGGCGTCCCGGGCGCGACCTGCTGCTCGAAGCTGCACCCCGGCTCGCACTTCATGCCGGGCGCGTTGACCTGGACAGTGACGCTGGGGCTGCCGGGCTTGTTCTGGATCGCGTAGCCGATGGTGGTAGAGCCACCGGACGTGATGTCGGCGGGCTCCAGACTCACGACGGAGATCGACGGGTCATCGGCCCGGGCGGCTGAGGGTGCGACGACGAGAACGCCACCGACCAGCGCCAGGAACGCACCGGCCTGGAGAGCCCTGGCTCGTAGGTGCGTTGTCACGTCCACCGCCTTCCGGGTCGCACGGGCCTCGGGCTGCCTTCGAAATGCCCTATGGATCCCGCGACGAGTACACACCGTCGGCCACTATGCCCTGTCGTAGGTCCTCCGCGCGACCCAGGGCCGCCGGGTTCTTGTCCAACCAGGGGTCGTATTGTCCCGACGTGTCTCCTGCGCACAGTAATTCCGAGCCCGTCGGCGCCGCCCTGGACGCGCTCGACCGCGGCGATGAACCGGAGCGGACGGTGCTGCGTGACGCCGTGCGCGCGCTGCTGAGCGAGTTGGCGCGAACCGCGCCGGGCCGATCGGTGGAGGTCCGTATTCCACCTTTCGGTGCGATTCAGTGTGTCGCCGGGCCGCGGCACACCCGTGGCACACCGCCCAATGTGGTGGAGACCGATCCGATGACCTGGCTGCTGGTCGCCTCCGGGAGGCTGACCTGGGCCGATGCGATGGCCTCGGGACGGGTGCGGGCCAGTGGGATACGCACAGATCTCACTCCGTACCTCCCTGTGCACCCGAGTTGAGTGGTCTCCGTCTCGCGTACACTGGGCCGTCGGAACAGACCAGCAAGTCCAGCAGATCAGCATGAGGGAGCAAGCGCGTGCCCCGAGGCGACGGCCGGTTGACCGACGATCTCGACCCCCAGGACCGCGGACCCCAGGATGCTTGCGGCGTCTTCGGTGTCTGGGCCCCGGAGGAAGAGGTCGCGAAACTCACCTATTTCGGGCTCTTCGCACTGCAGCACCGAGGGCAGGAAGCAGCGGGCATCGCCGTCAGTGACGGCTCGGGCGTGGTGGTCTACAAGGACCTCGGCCTGGTCTCGCAGGTCTTCGACGAGCCCACCCTGGCGAGCCTGCGCGGGCACCTGGCCATCGGCCACACCCGCTACTCGACCACCGGCGGCTCGAACTGGGAGAACGCCCAGCCCACGATCCGGGCCACCACCGCCGGCACGACGATCGCGCTGGCCCACAACGGCAACCTGGTCAACACCTCCGAGCTCGCCCGTGAGGTCGCCGAGCGCGGTCTCGAGGCCGACATGGGCACCTCGGACACCGCGCTCGTGACGACCCTGCTGGCCAGCCGCCCGGACCTGTCGGTCGAGGCCGCGGCGCTCGAGGTGCTCCCGCGGCTGCGGGGCGCGTTCAGCTTCGTCTTCATGGACGAGAGCACGCTGTACGCCGCCCGCGACGCCCAGGGAGTGCGCCCGCTGGTGCTCGGCCGGATGGAGCGCGGCTGGGCCGTGGCCAGCGAGACCGCCGCCCTGGACATCGTCGGGGCCAGCTTCGTCCGCGAGGTCGAGCCCGGCGAGATCATCGCGATCGACGAGCACGGCCTGCGCTCCACCCGGTTCGCCGCGCCGGAGCCCAAGGGCTGCCTCTTCGAGTACGTCTACCTTGCCCGTCCGGACACCACGATCGCCGGCCGCAACATCTACTCGGCGCGGGTGGAGGTGGGCCGCAAGCTCGCCAAGGAGCATCCGGTCGAGGCCGACCTGGTCATCGGCGTCCCGGAGTCCGGCATCCCGGCCGCGATCGGCTACGCCGAGGCCTCCGGCATCCCGTACAGCGCCGGCTTCATGAAGAACGCCTACGTCGGGCGCACCTTCATCCAGCCCTCGCAGACCATCCGCCAGCTCGGCATCCGGCTCAAGCTCAACCCGCTGCGCGAGGTCGTGCGAGGCAAGCGGATCGTGGTGATCGACGACTCGATCGTGCGCGGCAACACCCAGCGGGCCCAGATCCGGATGCTGCGCGAGGCCGGCGCCCTCGAGGTGCACGTCCGCATCTCCTCGCCGCCGGTGAAATGGCCGTGTTTCTACGGCATCGACTTCGCCACCCGCGCCGAGCTGATCGCCAACGGCCTGGAGATCGACGGCATCCGCCGCTCGATCGGCGCCGACTCGCTCGGCTACGTTTCGCTGGACGGCCTGGTGCAGGCGACCGAGCAGCCGAAGACACGCCTGTGCATGGCCTGTTTCGATGGTCAGTACCCGATCGAGCTGCCGGCCGGTCACCTGATCGGCAAGCACGTGCTCGAGGGCGTGGGCAAGCGGGCCTCGCTGCCCACCACGACCGCCCAGGCCACCAACGCTGCGGTGGCCGGTCTGGAGCGGGAGTATGAGGACGAGCAGTATGCCGAGGGCGAGCGGGAATCCGCGGAACCCCTGGTGGGCAGCCCGGGCGGCGTCGACGCCCTGCGTCGCCCGTAACCGCAGGACCGCTGGAACCTCAGCAGCACCACAACAGTCGTAGTCAGCGGCACCGTCAGCTGCAACCGCGCGGGGAGCCGCGCACTAAGGGGAGAACCGTGACGCACGTGTCCGAGCGCAACAGTGCCGGATCCAACGGCGCTGAAGGCGCCGACCACCAGCCGTGGTCGGCGGGTGCCGGCCGGCCCGGCCGCAAGCGCACGGTGACGTATGCGGATGCCGGGGTCTCCATCCACGCCGGCGAGCGCGCGGTGGAGCTGCTGAAGTCGAAGGTCAAGAAGACCACCCGCCCCGAGGTCATGGGTGACCTGGGCGGCTTCGCGGGCCTCTTCAAGCTCAACACCCAGAAGTACAAGAGCCCGATCCTGGCCTCGTCCACGGACGGTGTCGGCACCAAGCTGGTCATCGCCCAGCAGCTCGACATCCACGACACGATCGGCATCGACCTGGTCGCGATGGTCGTCGACGACCTGGTGGCCTGCGGCGCCGAGCCGCTGTTCCTGCTCGACTACATCGCCTGCGGCGAGGTCGTGCCGGACAAGGTGGCCGAGATCGGCGCGGGCATCGCGGACGGCTGCCGGTACGCCGGTTGTGCCCTGCTCGGTGGCGAGACCGCCGAGCACCCGGGTGTGCTGCGCCCGGACGAGTACGACGTCTCGGCGACCGGTGTCGGCGTGGTCGAGGAGAGCGAGATCCTCGGCGCGCACCGGGTCGAGATCGGTGACGCGGTCATCGCGATGCGCTCGTCGGGCCTGCACTCCAACGGCTATTCGCTGGTGCGGCACGTGCTGCTGGGCGCGGGCCGGATGCGGCTGGACACGGTGGTGGAGGACTTCGGCAAGCAGCGCACCCTCGGCGAGGAGCTGCTGACCCCGACCAAGATCTACGCGAAGGACTGCCTCGGCCTGATCGAGGAGACCGACGTCCGCGCGTTCTCGCACGTCACCGGCGGTGGCATCCCGGGCAACCTGGTCCGGGTGCTGCCGGAGCACGTCGACGCGGTGGTGGACCGTTCGTCGTGGCGCCCGCAGTCGATCTTCGACCTGATCCAGGCCAAGGGCCGGATCGAGGACGTCGAGATGGAGGCCACGTTCAACATGGGCGTGGGCATGTTCGCGGTCGTCTCGGCCGACGACGCCGACCGGGCGATGGCCTACCTCACCGGTCGTGGTGTCGAGGCGTGGCAGGTCGGCGAGATCATCGAGGGCACCGGCCAGGTGCAGATGATGGGCCAGTACACCCGGGGCTGAGCCCGCCCGGGCCCGGCCCGCCCGCGGCGGAGGCAATCTGCCGCGAGTGGGGTATGGCCCGCCCTTGGTATGAAATGATCCGCGTGTGTCGATACGTCGGCACCGCGGATCTTTTTTCGGCCGGGAAGGTGGACGACGCCGCATAGCCTGACGAGGGACGGGGGTGGATGCGCCGGTGGCACAGCTGTGGAGCGGGATGCGGGGCATCTCGACGGTTCCCACCTACGTCGTCATGCAGCCCACCACGCTCTGCAACCTCGACTGTTCCTACTGCTACCTTCCGTTCCGCAAGATCGACCGGAAGATGCCCGTCGAGGTCGCGCAGGCGGTCGCCGCGTCGGTGAATCCCTGGTCACGGACCGGCCGGTTCTCGGTCGTCTGGCACGGCGGTGAGCCGCTCGCGGCCGGCCGGGAGCATTTTGCCGCGCTGCTGGAGCCGTTCGCGGCGGACGTCGAGCACCACGTGCAGACCAACGCCACGCTGATCGACGACGCCTGGTGCGAGTTCTTCGTCGAGCGCGGGATCCGGGTCAGCGTGAGCGTGGACGGGCCCGAGGCCCGCAACGGTGACCGGGTGACCCGCGGAGACAAGCCCGCCTACGACCGGATCGTGCGGGGGATCGACGCGTTGCGCCGGCACGGCATCGCGTTCTCCGCGCTCTGCGTGGTGGCCCGTCCGGAGCCGGGTCTGGCCACCGAGCTGTACGAATACTTCCTCGGCCTGGGCTGTGACGTGCTCGGCATCAACATCGAGGAGCTCGAGGGCGTCAATCTGCGGGACAACCGGCATCCCGAGGCGGCGGTCACGGCCTTCTGGGCGGAGCTGGTCGCGGCCTGGCGCCGCGATCCCCGCATCCATCTGCGCGAGATCGAGTGGTCCCTGCGGTATGCGGCGGCTGTCCTGGACGGCACAGCCGACACCGTGCTCCCGCGCCGGCTCGACCCCATTCCCACGGTGGCCGAGGACGGTTCGGTCGTGCTGCTCTCCCCGGAGCTGGCCGGCTTCTCCGATCCCCGGTACGGCGACTTCTCCAGCGGTAACGTGCTGACGACCCCGCTGGCCGAGATCCTGGAACGGGCCACCGAGACCCCCTGGATCCGCGAGTTCCTCGACGGTGTCGAGAGCTGCCGGGCCCAGTGTCCCTACTTCGGCTTCTGTGGTGCCGCGCATGCGGCGAACCGCTACTTCGAGCACGGCAGGTTCGACGTCACGGCGACGGAGCACTGCCGGAACAGCAAGATTCGCCTACTGGAGGGAGTGCTGGACCATGCCCGAGATCACGAGCCCACGGCTGTCTGACCGCGTGGAGACGGATCCGGTGACGGCACGGGTGCAAGAGACCCGGTCGGGGCTGGCCTCCCTCATCGAGGAGGCGGCGGAGGCCCGGGAGCGCCGCTCGGAGAGCACGACGAAGGAGGGCTCGGCGGTGTGCGCCTGGAACCACTTCGAGAACATCCCGACGTTCTACAACTGGAACAACCGTCCCCGTTGAGTGGCGGCTCTGAAGCCCACGCGGTGGTCAACCCGCGTGGGCTTCATTCCCGTCGGAATGACTACGGAACGACCACGACACACTGAAGCACGCGGTAAGCCGCGTGCTCTGTGCAATCCTCGTTCGGGTCAGCGCCTTGTCGGCGACCAGGGATCCCGGTCGTCGTCCGCGTCGTCCTCGTCATCGTCGTCGACGAACTGATCGTCGTCGTCGACAAACTGATGGTCGGACTTACCACCGGCACCCGCCAGTTCGCGCTGCAAGGCGGTGAGGTCGGTGTTCGGGGAGTGGTACTTCAACTCCCGGGCCACCTTCGTCTGCTTGGCCTTAGCACGGCCGCGCCCCATGGCTCGACCCCCTCGCACAGAATTCGGGGCAGCCCGAAGGCGGGCCCCGATGACGTCAGGCATCTCTCGTGGGTCTTACGGTACATGGGCGATGCCCGCTTCGGCACCTCGGGTTGCGTGTACCACCATCGCGCGTCGTCCCTTGTCATCGACCCGACGCGCGATGGCCTACAAAACACTCAACTCAGGTAGATACTGCGCAAACGGCCTACCTCGGCCATCCGGCGCTCGGCGAGCCGGTCGGCGGCGACCGCCGGCGGCACCCCCTCGGCGTCGGCCAGGCGCAGGATCTGCCCCGTGGTCTCGAAGATCCGCGTCGCCCGCAGCTTGGCCCGTTCGAAGTTGAAGCCCTCGATCTCGTCGGCCACCTGGATCACGCCACCGGCGTTGACCACGTAGTCCGGCGTGTAGAGGATGCCGCGCTCCTCGAGCAGCTTCTCGATGCCCGGATGGGCCAGCTGGTTGTTGGCGCCGCCGGTGACGACCTTGGCCCGCAGGGCGGTCACGGTGTCGTCGTCCAGCGCACCACCGAGCGCGCAGGGGGCGTACACGTCGATGTCGGCGGTGATCAGCGCCTGCGTGTCGGCCACCAGGTCGATCTGCGGGTACGTGCTCCGGGCCCACTCCCGCGCGGCCTCGCTGACGTCCGTCGCGACGACCGCGGCGCCGTCTTCGATCAGGTGACCGGCCAGATACTTGCCGACCTTGCCCAGCCCGGCGATGCCCACCCGGCGCCCGGCCAGAGTGGGGCTGCCCCAGGTGTGCTCGGCCGCGGCCCGCATGCCCTGGAAGACACCCCAGGCGGTCAGGATGGAGGAGTCGCCGGCGCCACCGTGCTCGACGCTGCGACCGGTCACATAGCGGGTCTCGCGGGCGATGACGTCCATGTCCGGGACGTACGTGCCGACGTCGCAGGCGGTGTAGTAGCGGCCGTGCAGCGATTCGACGAACCGCCCGTACGCGCGGAGCAGCCCTTCGCTCTTGATCTTGTTGGGATCGCCCCAGATCACGGCCTTGCCGCCGCCGAGGTCGAGCCCGGCCAGCGCGTTCTTGTACGCCATCCCGCGGGAGAGGTTCAGCGCGTCGGTGATCGCCGCTTCCTCGTTCTCGTACGGGTAGAACCGGGTGCCACCGAGCGCGGGCCCGAGGGCCGTCGAGTAGATACCGATGATCGCCTTGAGGCCGGTCTGCCTGTCCTGGCAGAAGACGACCTGTTCGTGTCCGGCGGCGTCGCTGCCTTCGGTGTCGAACACACTCATCTGCGATTTCTCCTGGTTGTGACGGGGCCCTCGTGAGGCCTGCGGGCCGGCGGGGTGGGCCGGATACGACGAGCCTAGACCGACCGCAGCCTCCTTCCGAGCCGACGATGACACTCCCGTGGACCCCGTTCTCCCGGTGTCACGCAGGCGGGGGACCAGGGCTCGGCGCCACTGTGGAGGCGGTGCCCCCGTCGGTGGGTGGTGGTTCGGTAGCGCGGGAGAAGGCGATTGCCGCCGATATCGTGAAAGGATCGGCGGCGTGCCGTCACTGTTCGCGTCGTACCTGCGGATTTACGAACCGCTGACCGCCTTCGACCGGGACCGTCAGGTTTTCTGGCGCCGGTATGCGCGGGAGGGCCGGGCGCTCGGCCCCGTCGAGGGTCCCGTCCGGCAGCGCACCGCCGTGCTGGAGGCGCTGGGCGCGGGCTGGACCCGGCTGCCCGACCTGCCCGACGAGGCGTACGTCCTGGAGTGGGGCGAGACGCTGCTGGTCTGCCCGTGGAATCTGCGCCTGCGCGTCGCCGAGGCCGCACTGAACGCGCGGGACGGTGTGCCGAGCGTGCTGGCGGACGCCTTCGTGCCGCCGGTGCTGGCCGGGCAGGCCAAGGCGATCGTGGAGGACTGGCGCAGCGGGGCCAAGGTGCTCGAGCGCGGGGTGCCCCGGGTGCACGAGCAGATCGCGACGTGGGGCGTACCGCTGCGCTGGTTCGTCTTCGTCGACCTGGACGAGCGTGAGATCAACCTGGCCGACGGGCGGCGCACGCTGCGCTACCGCACGGAGATCTCCAAGGCTCGCCGCCGCGCGCACCGGGCGGTTTCGGTGCTGCGCAAGTCGCTGGGCGACGCCCCGATCACCGAGGCGGTGGAGGAGGGCACCCGGTGGCTGGAGGAGTTCCATCCCCGCTCGATCGTCGAGCTGGACTACGGCGGCCTGACCGGTCTGCTGGGCGCGGACGCCCTGGCCGAGGACGACTCGCCGGGCCTGGTGGCGGCCGGTATCTCGGCGCTGTCCCGCGGTGACGCGGACGCGGCGACGGACGCCTACGAGAAGCTCGTCGCCCGGTGGCGCGCGGTGCAGTTGCTCGAGCGCTGCAACTGATCGACGTTTATGACCGTCTGACCAGGGAATATGGGACGAACGGGCACGGACCACCGTGTTGGAAAGCGCTCTCTAGGCGAACACTCTTCGTGATCGCCGTCCCGCGAAGCGTGATAATCGGTCCAAACAAGACACTTTCTGGCGTAGAAAACAGGTAAAAATCGGGCATGCTTCAACCGTCTATCTAGGGACGTTCGGCCGTTCGGCCCATGTCGGACATCGGGGACTAGCCGGACCATGAGAGACGCACCGGCCGGCGGGACCCCGGCCGATGTCTTTAGGTACCTGTGGAGGAGTGACCGATGGCATCGCGTACGCATGATCCTGAGCCGCTACTCACGCCGGCCGAGGTGGCGTCGATGTTCCGTGTCGACCCGAAAACCGTCACCCGGTGGGCCAAGGCGGGCAAGCTCAGTGCAATTCGCACCCTGGGCGGGCACCGTCGCTACCGTGAGTCGGAGGTTCGCGCCCTGCTGCAGGGGCAGATCCCCACGCAGCGTCAGGGCGACTGAAACCGCAGTCGACCGAGAGATCGATAAAGGGGCGAATGCCAGGCCGGCAGTCGCCCCTTCTTCGTCTCACGCGACGAGGACGGCCACCGTGCCGTCCGCGCCCCGGCGCAGCTTGCTGCCCAGCAGTGAGAGCCGGCCCATCAGGCCGTACTTGCGCTTGAGCCCTTCGCCGACCCGGCGCAGGTCGGCCGCGTCGCCGATGCGCGCCTGGGCCTCGATCGCCGCACCCCGCACGTTGCCGCGCACATCGCACGCGGCCACGGTCACCCGGCCGCTGTTGCGGATCCGCTTGACCTTGCCGGTGCCGGCCGGCGTCCAGAAGGCCAGCCCGGAGCCGTCGGGCACGACCCACAGCGGGGTCGGCACCGCCCGGCCGTCCCGGCGGAACGTCGTCAGAAGGACGTACTTCTCCGCGCCGAGTTGCTCCAGCGTCGCCATGGACCAAGAGTAGTGGCAATGGATCAACCTACGATCGGCGACGTGTTCGGCGAGATGATCCGGGACGCCTACGCGGTGCACACCGGGATCGGCCCCCGACCCCTGGCCGGCGGCCGGGTGCCGCGGCCGGTCATCGAGATCATCGAACGCGACGACGGGCTGATCAACGGTGCGCCCGCCGACCACTACCTGGCCGCCCCGGGCGACTGGCAACCCCACGACCACCGCGCGCTGCGGCTCGTGCGTGGCGCGGTGCTGGACATCGGGGCCGGGGCCGGGCGTACGGCGGTGGAGCTGCAGCACCGCGGCATGGCGGTCACCGGGCTGGACACCTCCGCGGGAGCGATCGAGGTGGCGCGTAAGCGGGGGCTGCGGGACACCGTGCTCAACACTGTCGACGCGTACGCCCGCTCGGCGGCCCGTTACGACACGTTCCTGCTGCTCGGCAACAACCTGGGGCTGATCGAGGGGCCGGAGCGGGCCCCGGACTTCCTCGCCGCGCTGGCCGAGCTGGCCCGGCCGGGAGCCCGGATCATCGCTCAGGGCACCGACCCGTACGGCACCACGGATCCCGTGCACGTCGCGTACCACCAGCGCAACCGGGAGCGGGGACGGCTGGGCGGCCAGCTGCGCCTGCGACTGCGGTACCGCCTGCTGGCCACGGAGTGGTTCGACTACCTCAACTGCTCGGTCGAGGAGCTCGACGGGCTGCTGACCGGCAGCCGGTGGCGGCTCAAATCCGTCGACACCGAGGACCGGCCTTACTACCTTGCGGTCATGGAGCTACGACCGTGAGCACGGTGCTGACCAGGGAGCAGGTGCGGCTCAGCAAACGGCTGTCGTTGGTGCTGCGGCACCGGCCCGAGACGGCCGGCCTGACCCTCGACGGGAACGGCTGGGTGCCGGTCGCGGACCTGCTCGCCGCGCTGCGGATCTCCCGGGCCGAGCTCGACGTCGTGGTCGAGCACAACGACAAGTCCCGCTTCGCGGTGCGGACGGATGCCGACGGTGTCGAGCGCATCCGAGCCAGTCAGGGGCACTCCCGGCGGGTGCAGGTGGATCTTGATCTGCCACCGGCCCAGCCGCCCGCCGTCCTCTTCCACGGCACTCCCCGGGCGAATCTCGCCGCGATCCTGCGGGAGGGGCTGCGCCCGCGCAGCCGCCAGCACGTGCACCTCTCACCGGACGTGGCGACCGCCCTGGTGGTCGGTCGCCGCCGGGCCACGGACGTGGTCGTCCTCGCGGTGGACGCGGCGTTCATGGCCGCGGCCGGGCACGTGTTCCACCGCAGCCAGAACGGGGTGTGGCTGACCGCCGCGGTGCCGGCCGGGAGCGTTCACGAACATTCGGAGTAAACAGACAAAACACGCTCATCCGGGAGACGTCGCGGGTGGCCGGTTAGCGTATTGAGATGGGGTGGGTTACTCGGCGTCAGCTGATGAACCTCCTCGGTGCGCTCAGCCTCGTCCTGGCCCTGGCCGGGCTGGGGGTCGGCCTGCCCGCCCTGGACCGGGCGCTGCCCGCCGACCGCCCGGTGCCGACCGACCGCCCGTACGCCGTCGGCGGGGGTGTCACGGTGATCCCACCGCCCGGATCGCGGATCGACGTCACCGAGACCCGGCCCACCGACGACGCCGGCACGGCCCTGTTCCGGCTCGGCCCGGTGCGCTATCTGATCACCGTCCGACGCTTCGAGGGTGACCTGGCGGCCGCGGCCAACGGGCTGCGCCAACGGATCACCGGCACCCCCGGTTACCAGGTCACCGGCACCGAGCTGACCGTCGCCACCGGCTCCGGCCTGGCCGGCCTGCAGGGCGGCTACACCGCTCCGGGCCGGGGCGGCCGGTACGCCGTCTTCGTCGCCGGCGGCCGCACCATCGAGGTCACCGTCAGCGGCGCCGACCTGGACCTGGGCCGCACCCTGCCGGCGATCGACGCGAGCACCCGGACGTTGCGCTACGACCCGGCGGACACCGGATGACGGCGGAGTCCCGTTTGCGCAGCGACCGCACCGCGCCCGTGCAGCCCGGCGCCCACTACGGCCCCGGGCTCATCCGGCTGCCCGCCTTCTGGATCGTGCTCGCGCTGGTGGTGGCCGGTGGCGTGCGGATGACGCTGGTCGCGGGACGCTTCGTGGGCGCGTACCCGCTGGCCACGCTGACCGCGATCGGGCTGTTCGCGCTGCTCGCCGTACCGTTCTGGTTCATCGTCAGTGAGCTGGACTTCCTCGAGCGGGAGCCGCCCGCTCTGCTCGCGCTGGCCTTCGCCTGGGGTGGTCTGGTGGCCACGACCGTGTCGATCCCCGGCAGCGCGGCCCTCGACGACCTCATCGCCAAGCTCGGCTCGCCGCACCTGGCCGCCGACTGGGGCGCCGCGCTGGCCGGCCCGACGGTCGAGGAGATCGCCAAGACGCTCGGCGTCGTGGCGATCGTGCTGGTGGCCCGGGCACAGGTCAACAGCGTCCTCGACGGCGTGGTCTACGGCGCGATGGTCGGGCTGGGCTTCCAGATCATCGAGGACATCGTGTACGCGCTCGGCGCCGTCGCGCTGGCCGGGCGCGGCGACCACGTCGAGCCGGTGATCACCACGTTCCTGCTGCGCGGCTTCGTCTCCGGGGTGTGGAGTCACACGCTGTTCGGCGCGCTGGCCGGGGCCGGCATCGGCTATCTGGTCGTGCGCGCGGACCGGCCCTGGCGGCTCCGGATCGGCGTCGCCATGCTGGCCGTCATCGGCGCGTGGGCCTCGCACTTCCTGTGGAACTCGCCGCTGCTGCGCGACGGTCTCGGCAACGGCGCGCTGGCCCTGCTCGTGGTGCTGGTCTGCAAGGGGCTGCCGCCGTTGCTGCTGGTCCTGCTGCTCGTGCGGGCCGCCCACGACCGCGAGGCCGACTACTACGCCGTGCAGCTGGCCAAGGTCGACGACCACGAGCTGATCACCCCGGGCGAGCGGGAAGCCCTCAGATCCGGGTCCCGGCGGGCCACTGCCCGCTGGCACGCGCGGACCCGGGCGGGCCTGCGGGCCCGGGCAGCGGTACGGCGGTTGCAACGCGCGCAGGCCCGGCTGGCCGTCGAGCTGAGCCGCGGCACCACCGACCTGAGCCGGTGGCAGCACGAGGTGCGCCGGCAGCGCCGCATCCTCACCGCCCTGGGGCACCCGGAGGCGATCGCGCCGGCGGGCAAGGGGCCGTGGCGGCGTACCGCCTCGGCGGTCTTCACCACGGCCCTTGCCGTCGCTGTGCTCTGGGCCGCCATCAGCACACTCGGCGGCGGCTGACGTCCCAGCGCGTCAGGTGGTCAGACGGTGGGCGGGTGACCGCCGTCGCCGTCGACGATCGTGTCCGGGGTGCCGTCCTGGTCGAGGTCGGCCATCGTGATGTCGACCTTGCCGTCGCCGTCGGTGTCGAACTGGAACAGGTCGGCCTTGCCGTCGCCGTCGGTGTCGGACACCCACACGTCCGGCCGGCCGTCGCCGTTCGTGTCCGTCGCCAGCAGGTCGACGCGGTCGTCGCCGCGGGTCTCGACGATCTCCTTGGGCTCGCTCATGGTGTCTCCTCAGGTGATGCGTCGCAGCGGATCTGACCAACGTAGGGCCCGGGTCGCCCCCTCGCGACCCGAACCGACCTCGAAGATAAGGATCGGCCGCCAGTGGTGTGACCGATGTCGCTGGCTCCGCCGGAACTCACCGGTAACGTAGCCGGGCGTGACTACAGCGGCGGACGGCATGCAGCAGCTCTTCGGCAGCGGGGGCGGGGGTGCCCTGGGCGAGCGCATGGGCATCCAGATCACCGAGGCGACGCCCGAGCGGGTGGTCGCCTCGATGCCGGTCGAGGGCAACACCCAGCCGTACGGGCTCCTGCACGGCGGGGCGTCCTGCGTGCTGGCGGAGACGCTCGGCTCGGTCGGGGCGGTGCTGCACGGCGCGACCGTCGACCGGCCGTTCGCGGTGGGCGTCGACATCAACGCCACCCACCACAAGGGTGTGCGTTCCGGGACCATCACCGGGGTGGCGACGCCGGTGCACCGCGGCCGGACGGCGGTGACCTACGAGATCGTCATCACCGACGGCGACGGCGACCGGGTCTGCACCGCGCGTCTCACCTGCCTGCTGCGCGGCGCCTGATCCCCGCACAAGGCGGAAAACCCCAGCAGGATCGCTGGCTGAGCGGCAATTCTTGACGCATCCGCGTACCTTTTCCCACGTGACGGACATACCACAGCACGCCCTGGACGACGCGACGCAGGTGCTGGACTGCGCGCTCAGTGGCGACAGCGACGCTGTGGTGGGCACCTTCGACGCGGTGGTCGACCGGTCGGGCGTCGTGGGCGCGTACGACGTGGCGTGGTGTCTCGCTGCGACCATGGTCGGACAGAACGTGCCCAGGGGCGCCTGGACGCTCGACTTCCCCGGGATCGACGACGCGCGGTACGACAAGCGCTGGGTCGCCCGCTTCGTCAGCGCGTACGTGAACGGCGACATCTCCACCGGCGAGGCCCTGTTCGGCGCGGCCATCGCCGACGGCCAGCTCCCGGACTGCCTGCTCGCCCTGGCCGGCTCGACCGTGGCGACCCTGCGCCACCGGGCGGCATGAGCGGCCGCACCGAGCGCAGTTCGTGAGCGACGATCCGCTGCTCGCCCGGGTTCGTAAGCTGCTCGCCAAGGCCGAGGATCCCGCGTGCACCCCGGCCGAGGCCGAGGCGTTCACCGCCAAGGCGGCCGAGCTCATCGCCAAGTACGGCGTCGACCAGGCCCTGCTCGCCGGCACCGATCCCGCCCTCGACCCGGTCGGGGACAGAGTCGTGACCGTGCTGGCGCCGTACGCCCGTGACAAGGCCGGCCTGCTCGGCGCGGTGGCCGTGGCCCTGCGCTGCCGGGTCGTCCACCTGGAGCGGCGTGGCACGGCCCGGATCCACCTCTTCGGGCACGCCGCCGACCTCGAGCGCGTCGAGCTGCTCTTCACCTCCCTGCTCGTGCAGGCGGCGCACGGCCTGGCCGCCACCGAGGTGCCGAGCTTCGACCATCCGGCCGCGTTCCGGCGGTCCTGGCTGGTGGGCTTCACCGAGGCGATCCGGGCCCGCCTCACCGAGGCGGAGCGCGCTGCCGCTGCGGACGCGCCCGGTGCCGAGCTGGTGCTGGTGGACCGCACCGAGCTGGTCGACCGCCGGCGCGACGAGACGTACCCGAATCTGATCCGGCTCGGTCCCCGCCGGCTGGCCGGCTCCGGCCGCCGGCAGGGTTATGCCGCGGGCCGCACCGCCGACCTGGGCGGCACCGGCCTGCCGGCCTGAGCTCGCAGCGCCTCAGCCGTCGTCGTGCTTGAGGTAGAGCGCCTTGGCGTACTGGGCGGCGGCGGCCTCGTTGTACATCGTGGCCTGGGACATGTACCAGGCGTTGTCGCCCAGGGCCTTCTTGGCCGCGGTCATGCCGGACCAGCGGATGTCCGCGTCGACCTCGGACAGGCCGCGGGCCTTGAAGTTGCGCCGCATCTGCATCTTGCCCGACCGGAAATTCTCCGCGGCCTCCTCCGCCTGACGCATGCAGGAGAAGCCTTTCTCGCTCAGCGCCTCCGCCATCGTCCAGGCCGCCTGTTCCTCCGCGCTCTTGAACTTCGGCACGTCGTTCCTCCCGTGAACTTTGTTCCCGGTTAGCTGTACGGAACGCACGCCCGCAGCGCTAGGCCCCCACGCAGACTGCAAGAAAGGTCAAACTGGTCGATGCCGCTGGGTCGAGGCCCGCCTGCTGTGGGTGAAAACGCACATGATCGTGGCCCGCCCTGGGCACCATTCACTCATGCCCTTCTTGAGTGCACAGTCGCCGCCCGCCATGACCGAGCTGCACAAGTGGGTGATGGACAGCCCGGTGCAACTGCGCAGCCTGCGAGCTTCCCTGCACGAGGCGATCACCGGCCAGCCGCTGCCGGCCGGCGCCGAGCTGGAGGAGATCCCGGAGAAGGTCGTGCTCGTCGCCACCGAGCTGGCCACCAACGCCCTGCGGCACGGTCTGCCGCCGACTATCGTGCGGCTCGGCCGGCACGACCAGGTCTTCGTGCTGGACGTCGCCGACCACAGCCCCGAAACGGTGCCGGAGTACGCCGACGACCGGCCACCCGGCGCCGGCGGGCTCGGCCTGTACCTGGCCCAGAAGTTCGCCCTGGACCTCGGCTGGTACATCGAGGATCACACCAAGCATGTGTGGGCGGAGTTCCCCGTGCCGAGCTGACTTATGATCACGGGATTCGTAAACCGTCAGAGGTGTCCGTGACCCAGCCGAGTTACCAGATCGTCCGCGAGGCCGCCGTCGTCCGGCTGTCCGGCGACTTCGACATCAACGCCCGCGACGAGATGCGCACTGCCCTTCTCGAGGCCGTGCGGTCAGGTCCCGCCGAGGTCGTCATCGACTTCGACGCGGCGGTGTTCCTGGACAGCGAGGCGATGGGCGCGCTGATCGAGGGCCTCAACGCCGGTCGCGAGGCGGGCGTGCCGCTGCGCATCGTCAACGCGCACGGCCTGGTGCACCGCGTCCTCGACGTCTCCGGCGTGCTGGCCCTCTTCAACGGTTAGAGGGTCGACAGGTTGCCCGGGCCGGTCCACTTGTGGACCAGCCGCGTACGGGTGCGGACCTTGCCGGCGACCCGGACCCGGTAGGCCTGCTTGACCGTGCGGAGCGTCTGCCAGGTGCGTACCCGGCGGGTCGCGCCGTTGGCCTCCGCCGTGACGGTCCGCAACTTCCACGTCCGGCACTCGGTGCGGTGGCGCACCTCCCCGTCCTGCACGACCCGGGCCGCGAGGCAGCGGTAGGTCGACTGCAGGGTGTACGGGTTCCGGCCGGTGTCACCCGAGGTCCGGAACACCTTGGCCATCGCCCGGTAGAAGTTCCAGGCCATCTTCGAGTAGCCGAAGTCGTTCGGGTGGTGCAGGTCGTGCAGGTCGATGCCGCCGACCGTGGACTGGTCGACCACGGTGATCAGCGGGTCCTGCTTGGCGGCGACCATGCCCGGGATGAGCCGGTTGTAGGCCCGGTCGGCGGCGAGCTCCCGCGGCACCCGCGAGCCGATGATCTGCGCGACGAAGATGTACGCCTCCGGCCGCGCGGCCCGGATCTGGTCGATCAGCCCCGACAGCTTGCGATTCGTCGCGTACGGCCCGTCGCCCTTGGTGATGTTGTTGGTGCCGGCGTGCAGCAGGACGATGTCCGGCTGGGAGTTGGCCAGCCAGCCGTCGACCTCGGCGGCCATCTCGTCGATGTCCCAGCCGCCGTGGCCCTCGTGCTGGGTGTCGCCGCCGGAGCCGTCGCTCTGCGAACCGACGTAGTTGATCTGCATGCCGCCGCGCAGCAGCCGCTGGGCCAGGCCCACCCGGTACGAGCTGCGGGTCGGCGATCCGGTGCCGAGCGTGATCGAGTCGCCGAGCGCCAGGACGCGCATCGCGCCGGAGCCGGCGATGCGGGCTTCGGCGGGGACTTCTCCGGCGACCCGGGCGGCGAGCTGTGCCCGCGCGGCTCCCGGGGTGCCGAGGCCAGCGACCAGCCCGGCCGCCAGGAAGCCGGTCATGACCTTGATGCCCAGACGCCGCGCGCTCGTGGTACGCCCCGCAGATCCCACAACCAGCTCCCCCGTTCTGCCAGCAAAGACTCCCGACAGATCGGGTGCCGGCAGGGCCACTCGAGACCCGGCGGGTAGCCGTGGGTTGTGATCGAGGTGCAGGCGGCCGAAGCTCAGGGGTTGCAGGGGTTTCCGCCGCGGGTCAGCTCAGTCGGCGAAGACTCCCGGGTCGTACGGCTGGGTGCCCTCCTCGACGGTCCAGACGGCGCCCAGCGGCATCAGGTCCCGGATGCGGACGCTGCGGATGCCCTCGCCGGTCGGCAGGATCACCCGGATCCGCGGGTGGTAGTCGAAGAGGATCTGCCGGTCGCGGCCGCACGGCCCCACCGGTCCCCGGCCGAAGTTGCCCACCGCCACGATCGTGGCCAGCTCCCGCGCCCCGGACGCCCGGGCGTGCCCGAGCGCCACCAGCTCCGCGCAGGGCCCGCCGGTGAAGTGGTACAGGTTGATACCGCCGTACATCCGGCCGTCCACGCCGCGGACCGCCGCGCCCATCGTGTGCACGCCGTCCTCGCCGTCGGTGTTCGCGTCGACGATGCGGCGGGCGAACTCCACCAGCTCGAGGTCCTCGGCGGTCAGCTCACGAAGATCGATGGTCACCGGCTGACCCTAACGCGGCTGCCCGGGCCAGGAGGTACCGCTGCTCGGGCGCGCTCAGCGTCAGCCGGGCCGCCTCCAGGTAGGCGGCGTGCGCGGCGGTCAGGTCACCGCACTTCTCCAGCAGGTGGGCGCGGACCGCCGCCAGCCGGTGATGCCCGCGCAGCGCCGGATCGTCCTCGGCGACATCCAGCCGGGCCAGCGCCAGCACCGGCCCGTGCACCTCGGCCAGGGCGACGATCCGGTTGAGCTGCACCATCGGGCCGGGGCTGAGGGCGTGCAGCATCCCGTACAGCTCGAGGATCTGCGGCCAGTCGGTGTCCTCGGCCCGCGCCGCCTCGTCGTGGATCGCCGCGATCGCGGCCTGCAGTTGATAGGGCCCGATCGGCGCGCGTGCGAGCGTCGCGGTGATCAGCGCTACGCCCTCGGCGATCGCCGCCGCGTCCCACCGCGAGCGGTCCTGCTCGGCCAGCGGCACGAGGGATCCGTCGGGCAGCGTGCGGGCCGGCCGCCGCGCGTCCGTGAGCAGCATCAACGCCAGCAGCCCGGCCACCTCGCCGTCGTCGGGCAGCTGCGCCCGCAGCAGCCGGGTGAGCCGGATGGCCTCGGCGCTGAGCTCGGTGCGGTGCAGCCGCGCCCCGGAGCTGGCGGTGTAACCCTCATTGAAGATCAAATACAACACCTGGCGTACGGCGGTCAGCCGCGCTTCGCGCTCACCCGGCGGGGGCAGGCTGAACGTGGCCCCGGCGTCGCGGATCTTCTGCTTCGCCCGGCTGATCCGCTGCCCGACGGTGGCCTCCGGCACGAGCAGGGCCCGGGCGATCTCGGCGGTGCTGAGACCGCCGACCGCGCGCAGGGTCAGCGCCACCTGCGACCCCGTACTGAGGGCGGGATGGGCGCAGAGCAGCAGCAGGGTGAGCGAGTCGTCGACTGCGGAGGCGGGCGCGGGCTCCGGCTCGTACCGGACGGCCTCCTCGCGCCGCCGCCGGGCGGTCTCGTTGCGCAGCAGTTCGATCCGGCGCCGCGAGGCGACGGTGATCAACCACCCCCGCGGGTTGGCCGGCACCCCCTCGGCGGGCCACTGCTGAGCCGCGGCCAGCAGAGCCTCCTGCACCGCGTCCTCGCTGGTGTCGAAGTCGCCGAAGCGTCGCACGACCGCGCCGAGGACCTGCGGCGCGCACTCGCGCAGCAGGTCCTCGAGGGCGGCCGGCGGGTTCAGAACTCCCAGCCGCTCATGTCGAGCACCGGTCGCACCTCGACCTGGGTGAACGCGGCGTCGGGCACCTTGGCCGCCCAGCTGATCGCCTCGTCGAGATCCTCCACGTCGATCAGATAGAACCCGGCCAGGTGCTCCTTGACCTCGGCGAACGGTCCGTCCGAGGCGACGGTACGGCCGTCGCGGACCGAGACCCAGCGGGCCAGGGAGGGGTCGGCGAGACCCTCCGAGGCGACGCAGACCCCGGCCTTGGTCATCTCCTCGGTGAGCTGCCGGTGCCCGCGGCCGAACTCCATGCGCTGCTCGTCGCTGAGCGTCTCCCAGACGGCCAGCGAACGCTCGTTGGACTGGATGAGGATCAGGTACTTCATCGGAGCCTCCACACGTCGGCGGAAATTCTTTCACCGGGGACGTCGAAACCGGCGGCGCTGCTTCTACCTCCGGGCGTAAGGCTCTTCTTTTTCCTCGAGTGTTTCCTCGAAAGGCGGAACGATGGACACGACGGAGATTCGCCGGGTGGTGCTGGAGCGGGCAGCTGCGGTGGCCGCCAAGGACGCGAAGGCGATGGTGGCGCACAACGCGCCGGCGCTGGTCGAGTACAACCTGGCGCCGCCGCTGCGCCAGCCCACGGCCGGAGACGACGTGGCGCCGGTGGAGAAATGGCTGGGAACCTTCGAGGGCCCGATGAGCCTGGAGGTCCACGACCTGGAGGTGACCGCGGACGGGTCGGTGGCCTTCTGCACCAGCCTGAACCGCCTGACGGCGACGCCCCTGGGGCAGCCGGAAAGCTTCAGTCTGTGGTTCCGGGCCACCCTGGGACTGCGGAAGATCGATGACCGCTGGCTGGTCGTGCACGAACACGAGTCGGTCCCGTTCGAGATGGACGGCTCGTTGCGGGCGTCGGTCGGCCTGCAGCCCTGACGTGGGACCGGTCGGCCTGTCAGTGGCCGGCCGGCCCGCGTCGGTGAATGGTCAGCAGCAGTCGCAGCCGCAGCCGCAGGCACGGATCAGCATGATGCACCTCCCTCCTCAGGCGGGCACCAAGTGCCGGGCGTGGGAGGAGGACAGTCACTGGCCGGAGTGGCGTCGATCATGGCGACCATGTCGGCGCGCAGCGCGGCGAGCCGGGCCATCTCGACGTCCAGCTCGGCCAGCCGCCGGCGCAGCAGATCCTCGGCGGGCTACCCGCAGACCCGCCGCCGGAACTGTTGTCGCGCTCATGCCACCGACGCTAGACCTTGGACCACGGTCCAACGTCAAGCGTCGATGCCGGGCCTCAGCCCAGAACGGTGACGCTCACCTCGGCCCGGTCATTGGTGTAGTCCTCGTCGATCGCCCCGTCGAGGTCGGCGAACACCACCCCGGCGTCGTACGAAGGACCGGTGATGAGCAGCCCGAAGGTGCGCAGGAACGTGGCGCCGCGGTCGAAGTACAGCGACGGCAGCTGGCACACGTACGTCACGGGCTGAGCTTCGTCGTCGAGCCGGCAGTCGGCCGGGACGTCGGTGGCCTCCGTACCCCCGGGAAGCTGGAACCGGAACCGCCCGGCGCTGCTGCCCGTACGGGTGAAGTCGATGGCCCCGCCGACGTTGCGCGAGCCGACCTCGACCCGCACGGTCTCGCCGACCGAGCCGGAAGCGGAGGCGCCGACGGCCGCCACGTCCGACAGGTTGTCCACGTCGAAGCCCCAGTACCGGTAGTCATTGGCGTGATCGACATCGGCGGCCCGGCTGACCTTGGCCCGCTTCGGCGCCGAGGTGACGGTGACCAACGGCAGCCGCGACCCGCCGCGCCCGGCCAGAACCACACCGTCCGGCAGGCCGGCCCCGGCGAGCGGCGCAATCGTGTACTCGACCACCTGGTGATCGACGGCAGCGTCGGTGACGAGGGCGCCGAAGCCGCGGCTGAGCTTGAACACGGCCCCGGGATCGACCCGCTGCGCGAAATCACAAACGGCGACGGTGCCGCGCTCGGGGAAGGTGGTGCGGTGGCCGTACCGGCAGTTCGCGTACGGGGTGGGGGTCAGGGGGTTGCTGAACTCGACGGTGACCCGGATGCCCTTGACGGCCCGGTTGCCGAAGTTGGCCACGGCCATGGGCGCGTAGATCCGGTCACCGACCTTGGCGTCCGGGATCAGCCCCTCCTCGAGCCCGGCCAGATCAGGTCCGTCCCCGGAGACGGTGATGACCGCGTCGGAGTTCATGAGGTCGTTGCCGTCGCCGGGGTTGTCGGCGTCGCCCCGAACCCGGATGGTGCCGTGCCCACCGGCCGGAGCGCCGGCAACGGCGGTGACCGGGATGAAAAGCGGCGCGTTGTTGTCGACGGATCCGGGCGGGGCGGGACAGGTGGCGACCGTGCCCTGGGTGGTGCAGCCGGCCGGCCAGGCGAAGGAGACCAAGCCGGTGAGGTCGCTGACGTCGATCACGAGGCGCGGGTTGACGGCCTCGCTGGTGATCACTTCCAGGCGGAAGTCCTTGGCCGGGGCGCCGGCGGGGGCGACTGTCATGTCCTCGATGAGGGCCCAGACGCGGGCGGGGGAGCTGGACTCCTCGGAGTCGGTCGCGGCCAGGGAGGGCGCGGCGCCGAGGGCGAGGATGACGGCGGCGGTGGTGGTTGCCGTCAGGGCTAGGCGGGCCAGGTGCCGCCCGGCGGGAGCCAGGTTCATGCAACATCCTTTGGTGAGGGGTGGGGCGCAGCGGATCTTAAAAGAGCGGGGGTGGCTGCGCTGCCCCGTGACTCGTCCGCAGTAGACGATTCGGCCGTCAACGGGCAGGCCGCCGACCTGCGCTCACCTAACCGCTACATTCGTCCCATGCTCCGCAAAAGGTGGCGAATGGTCGTCACTCTCGCCATGATCGCTATCGCTGGAGTCGCTCTCACGCTCTTCATCTGGGCAGGATCGTGGGCAGGCTCGGATCAGATCGCCAGCACCCTGGGCTTCTTCCTTGGACTCGCCGGCCTCGGACTGGGCGTCATCACGCTCCTCATGCAGATCGAAGCAAGTCGCTCGACAGCCGGGCAACAGCAACTACAGCCGCTTGATGCCGACAAGGCGACCGCTCCTCCGAACAAGGACAGCACGCAACTGCCGAAGATCCGGCGGCGCAGACTCCGGCTGAAGTGGAAGATCCGCCTCGGCGCTCCGGCCGCCGCTACTGGCGCAGGCGGCTGCCTCGTGGAAGGCGCGCTCGGTGCGACGGTCGCAAGCAGTATCGCCGCAATCGTCCTGACAGTCTCGCCGACCCTTATGCCGTCAAGGCCCGTCGACATCTCCAGAACAATCACAAATGGTTCTGTCTCATTGCAGGTGGATATCTCCCCGGCGACCGTAGGTAATAACAAGGTCCAGCTGTACGCGCATCCGGTGGGCGGCAAGCCGCTTACGCTCGTGGCTTGGTCGGCGACCGCGGCGCTACCGGCCAAGGACATCGAACCGATCGAGATACCCCTGCTCCGGGTCGCCGACTTCCATGTCATCGGCGACATCACGCTGCCAGCCGCGGGAGACTGGACGTTCAAGGTCACTGTATGGACGCGCGAGACCGAGCAGTCGACCCTGACCATGACGGCCAGGATCCGCTGACATCCGCTATCTCGGGTGGCTTGGTGCGCCGGTCTTCGCCGGCCTGGCGCAGGGTGACGCGCCTGTCTGCCCCTGGGGAACGCCGCCGCCAGTTCAAGCTGGAGATCCTGCGGAGCTTCATTGAGGACCTGGACGGCTTACACCAGGAAGTGGTCGACAAGCCCGGCGTCCTGCGGCGTTACAAAAGCCGCCTCAGGCTTCGCCCGAACACACCGACTCGATCATCCGGCTCGGCTTCGACCATCGAGACCCCGGACAGCAAAACGCCCACCGTGCGTTTCCGCAGGTGGGCGGTGCTCAAAGCCCGGCGAGAGGCTTGGTGGCCAGGGGCGGGGTCGAACCGCCGACCTTCCGATTTTCAGTCGGACGCTCGTACCAACTGAGCTACCTGGCCCTGCCGCGCCGTGGTGCGCGCGGACTCGGCTGTTGCGGTCCTGACGGGACTTGAACCCGCGACCTCCGCCTTGACAGGGCGGCGAGCACTCCAACTGCTCCACAGGACCTTGCTCGTGCTGCGTACTTTCTACCACTTACCCCGACCGAGGTCGGTTCGTACCCCCAACGGGATTCGAACCCGTGCTACCGCCTTGAAAGGGCGGCGTCCTGGGCCACTAGACGATGAGGGCAACCCCGCCATCATTGCATATTCCAACTCCGGCGGCGTGGGCCCCAACCGAGCCCCGCTTGAGGCTTGGAAAGCATACGTGATCCCCTGCCCCTCATCCAAACCGGTATCCCTCGCACCGCGTACACCTCGCTGACCAGCACTAATGCGGACGGTGGGTGGGGAGGGCGACCGCTGACACCAGCTCGACGGCCTCGGCGAGATTGCCGAGAAGAGTGACTCCCGGCGGCAGGTGCTCCGGCAGCCAGCCCGGTCCGGCCGCCGCGGCGAGCAGTGGCCGGTGCCGGCCGGACAGCACCAGGTCCCATTGCGCCGGGTCGGCGCTGCCCGCCAGCTGCGACCACAACACGAGGACGGCCGGCCCGGTCCGGGCGATGGCCTCCGCGACGGCCTGTGCGGGCACACGAGCGCCCAGCAGCCTGCTGGCAACCCCCGCCTGTGCCAGCGCGGCAGCGAGCGCCTCCAGAGGCAGCGTGTGCTGTTCCTCGTCGGCGGCAGCCAGCAGCACCCGGGGGATCTGACTGCTCGGCGGGCGCGTGACGGAACCGAGCACCTCGGTGACCACCCGGGACAGGATGTGCTCGACCTCGATGAAGCGTTTGGTGGCCGCGTACCGCTCACCGACGCCGATCAGCACCGGCATGATCACTTCTTCCCAGGCCGCGACGACGCCACGGTCGGTGACGGTCATCTCGAGGATGTCGCGCAGGGCCGGACCGTCGAGACGCATGGCGGCGCGGGCCAGCCCGCGGGCGACAGGCCCGGCCCTTCCGGTACGGATGGCATGCCCCCCACCGTCCCGGGCGACGAACATCTGGCCGAGCTCCTCGGGCCACACCGCGTCAACGGTCGGCAGCCGTTCCCCGACCCGGAAGAAGGTGTCGCCCTGATCCTCCGAGGCCGCTCCAGCCAGGTCGAATCGGTCGGCCGCCGGGTATCTCGGATCACCGTTCTCGGTCCCGGCCGGAGATGGCGCCGAGTGAGCGGCATCCGGTGACCAGTCGTGGGGGCGTGCTCCGGCTCGCCGCTGCCGCTTCGATCGGGCCGGACCGTCCTTGGCGGCACCGGACGTTTCGTCGGCGGCCGTGCCGTCGTGGTCCGGCTGAACCGCGTCTCGGGACGTCTCGGCGGCTGAGAGCTGGTCGAGTCGTTCCACGGACGCGCCGTGCCACGGTGACTGGGATTGCTCGGCTTCGGAGGAAAAGAGGTCCGCGGAGTCGACGGCTCGCCGATCTGACGGCACGCTCTGCGCGCCCGGATGCTCGAGGGCCGGCGGTCGGCTGTCGCCGTCCAGAACTGCGCCTGGAAGCGCCGAATGATGATCGGCATCCTCGCTCGCCCGCGCTGGTGAGGCCTCGGCGCTTGGGACCGAAGCGGCATCGCCGGGAGGGCCCTCCGGGCGAGCGTGCGGCCCGACCGGCGCGGACACATCCAGGGGCACCGGAACGCGGCGAGCCCACGCCGCCGCCTCCGCCGGCGCCACTCCCTGGGCGGTGAGCCTGCGCATCACCTGCAGGCGGTCCATGTCCTCCGGGGTGTAGCGCCGGTGTTGGCCCGGCACATGGTGACTCGGCCCCAGCCCGTACCGCTGGTGCCAAGTGCGCAAGGTGGTCACGGCGACGCCCAGACGGCGGGCAACCGCCCCGGCCGTCAGGGCCTCATCGGCCACCCGACCGCTCCGGTGCATCGTCGGCCGGCCGTGGTACGCCCGCGGGGTCGGCCTGGGGTCCCAGGGCCAGGTGGCGGATGAGTCGCTCGGTGACCCCGGGGAGCCACGGCGCGTACGACCGCAGATCCTCGCGCAGGCCGTTGTTCAGCTCCTCGACGGACGTCCAGCGCACGTCCGCGACCTCGTCCGGGTCGACGAGCAGCCGGGCCTCCGCGGGCACGTCGCCCAGCAGCACGTGGTCGTACTCGTATTCGACCAGCCCGGTGGTCGGATCCTCGGCGTAGTACGAGTAGACGCCGACCTCGGTCAGCGCGACGTCATCGACACCGATCTCCTCGACGAGACGGCGGGCGGCAGCTGCGGCCGGCGTCTCCCCGGGCAGGGGGTGGCCGCAGCACGTGTTGGCCCAGCGCAGGGGGAAGCGGGTCTTCACCGCGGCTCGCTGCTGCAGCAGCACTCGGCCTTCCGGGTCGCGCAGGAACACCGAGAAGGCTCGGTGCAGCCGGCCGGGGGCACGGTGCGCGTCGCTCACCGTGGCGGCGCCGGCCGGCACCCCTTCGGTGTCGACGAGCTCGACGAGGTGCGTCTCGCGGGACGCGGTCACAGGGCCCTCCCCACGAGGTCTGCCGCGGTTCCGGTGATCCGGGAGGCGGCCAGTTTTCCGGAGATCAAAACCATTGGTACGCCCACGCCCGGCTGCGTGCCGGACCCGGTGAAGACGACGTTGGGCAGAGTCGGATGGAGGTTACTCGGGCGGAACGGGCCGGTCTGCGTGAAGGTGTGCGACGACGCGAACGGGGTGCCGGCGGCCATGCCCTGGGCGGCCCAGTCGTCCGGGGTGATGATGCGTTCCACTTCGATGCCGTCCCGGAAGCCCACGTAACCGCGCTGCTCCAGCACGCCCGCGATCTCGTCGGCGTAGCGCCGGCCGAGGCCGCCCTTCCAGTCCAGCGGGGCGACGTCGAGGTTCGGCGTCGGGGCCAGGACGTAGTAGGTCTGCCGGCCGGGTGGGGCCACGCTCGGGTCGCTGTGACTCGGGTTGGTGACCAGCAGCGAGGGGTCGCTCATCAGCAGGCCCTGGTGGATGACCTCGTCGAACGTGCCCTTCCAGGCCGTACCGAAGTGGATGTTGTGGTGGGCGATCTTCGAGTAGCTCTGCTTCGAGCCGATGTGCAGCACGACACAGGACGGCGAGTACGTCAGCTTGCGCGGGCGGCGGGACTCGGGCAGCAGATCCCGGTATGCGACGGGCAGGTCGGGGTTGAGCACCACGACGTCGGCCGGGATGCGTTCGCCGCTGTCGGTGATGACCCCGGTGGCCCGGCCGTTGGCGGTCTCGACGCGCGTCACCGTCGTCTCGTACCGGAACTGGACGCCGTGCTTCTCGGCCGCGCCGGCCATCGCCTTGGGCACCGCGTGCATGCCGCCCCGCGGGAAGAAGACGCCGGCGACCGAGTCGAGGTAGGCGATGACGGCGTAGATGGCGAGCGCGTCGTGCGGGGCCAGGCCGGCGTACATGGCCTGGAAGGAGAAGATGCGCTGGGTCCGGGGGTCGCGGAAGTACTGGTTGATCTTCGGCTGGAGCCGCCGGAAGCCGCCCATGCCGAGCAGCTTGAGCAGGCTCGTGTTCATGAGGTCGAGCGGGGTGTCCAGGTTGCGGTCGATGAAGTTGTTGCGCTCCAGGCGCCACAGCTCACGGGCGAAGTCGACGAAGCGCAGATAGCCGTCGGCCTCGCGGGGACCGCAGACCCGGGAGATCTCGGCGGCCATCTGGACGGTGTCGGTCTTGACGTCCAGGGTGGAGCCGTCCGGGTAGAAGGCGCGGTATGCCGGGCTCAGCGGGGTCAGCTCGAGCCAGTCGGAGAGTCGCTCCCCGACGGCGGCAAGCGGCTCGGCGATCAGCTCCGGCATGGTCAGCACGGTCGGGCCGGTGTCGAAGTCGAACCCGTCGACCGAGAGCCGGCCCGCCCGTCCGCCCGGCACCGCTTCGCGCTCGACGACGGTCACCTGCCGTCCGGCCGCGGCGAGATGCAGCGCGCAGGCGAGCCCGCCGAGTCCCGCGCCCACCACGACTACCCGGTCCGTCGTTCCCGTCACTTTTCGCACGTCAACAGCTCCAGGGGGTCAAATCTTCATCATGCCCGGCGGTGGCTCGCGGAAGCCGCCAGGTTGGTCAGTGCCGCACGGGCGTCGTCATGGATCGGTGCGCTCGCCAGCGCCTCGATGCCTTCCGCCACCCGCTGCTGGATCAGGGCCTCGACCTGCGCGACGGCGCCGGTCTCGGCGATGACCTCGGCGCGGCGGGCGATCGCGGCGGGGGAGTTGAGCCCGCCGGAGCCGTCGGCGGGGATGACGGCTCCGGCGGGGTCCGGGGTCAGCTCGGCCCGCTGGGCGGGCGACGCGAGCTGATGGGCGAGCATGAGCAGTGTCGTGGGCTTGCCGGTGAGCAGGTCGTCGCCGGCCGGCTTGCCGGTGACCAGGGGATCGCCGTAGACCCCGAGGAGGTCGTCGCGCAGCTGGAACGCCTCGCCGACCGCGATGCCGTAGCGGTTGTAGGCCTCGTCGACGGCCGCCGCGTCGGCGTCGGCCGGCCCGGCCAGCGCGAGACCGAACTGCAGCGGGCGCTGCACTGTGTAGCTCGCGGTCTTGTGCCGGGCCACCAGCAGCGCGCGGTCGACTGACCAGGCGGCGGGCTCGGTCTCGCCGAGGACGTCGAGATATTGCCCCGCGACCGCCTCGATGCGCATGCGGTCGTAGCAGGCGCGGACGGCGAACAGCGTGGCGGTGGAGACGGCGGCCCGGGCCAGCAGCTGGTCGGCCCAGACCAGGCAGAGGTCGCCGACGAGGATCGCCGAGGTGGTGCCGAAGTGGTCGGAGTCGCCGAGCCGCCCGGCGTTGCTGTGCTGGGCGGCGAAGATGCGGTGGGCGGTGGGGCCGCCGCGCCGGGTGGCCGAGTCGTCCATCACGTCGTCGTGGACGAGCGCGAACGTGTGCATCAGCTCGAGCGCCGCGAGCGCCGGCAGTACCGGCTCGACGGGCTCGCGCGCGGCCACCACACCGCGCCACCCCCAGTAGGCGAACGTCGGGCGCAGCCTCTTGCCGCCGGTCAGCACGAGATCCCGTGTCGTGCGGGCGAAGCGGCCGAGCGCCGGGTCGACGTCCTCCAGCGCGGCGGTCTGGCCGCTCAGGAACTCGGCCAGAGTGCCCTCGACAGCCGTCGTCAGCCCGTCCGCTTGGACGGTCTGGCGGGGTATCCCGATACGGGGGTTTCCCTCGAGGATGTCGTTGGCCACGGAGGCGACATTACCGTAGGCTGCGAGTTGCGTCGATTCATGCGTCGATCTATTTGGGAGGGCCCGTGGAGGTCGACCTGGCGGCCGCCTATGAGCGGTGCCGTGAGCTGCACAAACGCCATGGCCGCACCTACTACCTGGCGACCCGGTTGCTCCCCAAGTGGAAGCGACGTCACGTCCACGCCTTGTACGGTTTCACCCGTTATGCGGATGAAATCGTCGATCGCACCGAGGATCTGCCGCCGGCCGAGCGGGCTGCCCGCCTCACCGCCTGGTCCGACGAGTTTCTCGCCGGTCTGGCCGGGGCGCCCACCGACGACCCGCTGCTGCCCGCCGTGCTGCACACCATCGCGGTGTTCGACCTGGACCGTGCCGACTTCGCGGCGTTCCTGCGCAGCATGGCGATGGACCTCACCGTCACCTCGTATGCGACCTATGACGACCTGCTCGACTACATGGAGGGTTCGGCCGCGGTCATCGGCACGATGATGCTGCCCATCCTCGGTTCCAGCGACCCGGCCGCCGCCCGCGAGCCGGCCCGCCAGCTGGGCCTCGCCTTCCAGCTCACCAACTTCATCCGCGACGTGGCCGAGGACCTGGACCGCGGTCGCACCTATCTGCCGGACGAGCACCTCGCCGAGTTCGGGGTGACCCGCGCCGATCTCTTCGCCGCGCAGGCGGCGGGCCGGTCCACCCCGCAGATCAAGGCGCTGATCCGCGCCGAGGTCGCCCGCGCCGACGAGCACTACGCGGCCGCCGCGCCGGGCATCCCGCTGCTGCTGCCCGGGTCCCAGGCCTGCATGCGCACGGCTTATGAGCTGTACGGCGGCATCCTCGACGAGGTCGCGGCCGAGGACTACGACGTCTTCACCCGACGGGCCACAGTGCCCAACCAACGCCGCGCCGCGGTGGTGGCCAAATCCCTGCTGACCCGACCCGGCACCCCGACAACGGCCTTCGCCCGCAGCTGAGCCCCGGCCTGAGCCCTCGCCCGAGGTCCCGCCTGAGCCCGGCCCCGAGGCCGCAACGAGGAGCGGACCAAGCCGGCCGGCGTCCAGCACCGAAGCCAGAACAAGGCCCGGGACCCGAGCCCCGGAATCGACGCAACCGAGCGGAACAGAGAAGCGGAGCTGACATGCGAACGGCCGT
Organism: Actinoplanes sp. NPDC004185; assembly: GCF_053603475.1. Classification (NCBI taxonomy): domain Bacteria; kingdom Bacillati; phylum Actinomycetota; class Actinomycetes; order Micromonosporales; family Micromonosporaceae; genus Actinoplanes; species Actinoplanes sp. NPDC004185. The sequence goes on from NZ_JBSGFR010000004.1 coordinate 263,623, forward strand.
CGTCCTGTTCACCCGGGACCTGCGGGTGCACGACAACCCGGCGCTGGCCGCCGCCTGCGCCAACGCCGAGCAGGTCGTCCCCCTGTTCGTCCTCGACCCCGGCCTGCAACGCCTCTCGCCGAACCGCGCCCTGTTCCTGCACCAGAGCCTCGCCGACCTGCGCGAAACGCTCCGCGGCCTCGGCGGCGACCTCGTCGTCCGCACGGGTGACCCGGTCGTCGAGGTGATCAAGGTGGCGACCGAGGTCGGCGCCGAGGGCATCGCGCTGAGCGCCGACGTCAGCGGCTATGCCCGGCGCCGGGAGCAGCGGCTCGAGCAGGAGTGCGAGCAGCACCGCATCTCCCTGCGCCTGTTCCCTGGCACCACGGTCGTGCCGCCGGGTGCTGTGCGACCCGGTGGCGGTGGCGAGCACTACCGCGTCTTCTCCCCGTACTACCGGGCCTGGTCAGGGGCCAAGTGGCGCGACGAGGTGGCGACGCCCGCGCGCATTGTGCTGCCACCTGGGCTGAGCACGGGCGAGCTGTCCGAGCCGCCGGCCGGGGAGTCGCCGGCGGCCGCCACGGGAGGCGAGACGGAGGGCCGGCGTCGGCTGACGACGTGGCTCAAGCACGTCGGCCCGTACGACGACCTGCACAACGACATGCCCGCCGACGGCACTTCGCGGCTCAGCGCGTACCTCCGGTTCGGCTGTGTCTCGCCGTTGACCGTGGCGAACGCAGCGCGGGCGCTGGACGGCCCGGGCCCCGATGCCTTTGTCCGCCAGCTCGGCTGGCGTGACTTCTACTACCAGGTCACCACCGGGTTCCCGGCCATTTCGACGCAGGCCTACCGCAGGTCGGGCGACGGTGAGTGGCGCGACGATCCGGAGGCGCTGCTGCACTGGCAGGAGGGGACGACCGGGGTGCCCGTGGTCGACGCGGGCATGCGTCAGTTGCGGGCCGAGGGCTGGATGCACAACCGGGCCCGCCTGATCACTGCTTCGTTCCTCACCAAGCACCTCGGGCTCGATTGGCGCGACGGCGTGCGGTGGTTCTTCCGCTGGCTGATCGATGGTGATGTCGCCAACAATTCGGGTAATTGGCAATGGGTGGCCGGCACCGGGAACGACACCAAGCCGTACCGGCGCTTCAACCCCATCCGGCAGGCAGAGCGGTTCGACCCTGACGGCGTGTACGTTCGGCGCTACGTCCCGGAGTTGATTTCCATCCCGGGCCGAGCCGTACACCAGCCTTGGCGACTACCGGATACGGTTCGCTCAGGTCTCGACTATCCCGGCCCGCTCGAGTCGCACCGCGACGAGGCGGTGTGGCTGCGGCCATGACCGGGGTGCCGGTGAGTTTCCTGTCCGGTTCGCCGGACGGGATGTGGAAGCGGGTCCTGCCGACCCGTTGCGTTCGTCCGTTGAAGGCCGGCAGGACCCGCGACAAACTGCCCACGCGACCGGACCGGAAACCTCACGACCAGCGGAAGGCTCAGGCCGGCAGCGTGCGCCAGGACCCGTAATGGTGCACGGCGATGCCGCCGAAGGCCCCTGTCTGCCGGGTCGCCTCATCGACCTTGGTCAATTCGAGCGTCAGCGCGGCCGCGCCCTCCTCGTGGAAGGTGCAGTGCAGGCAGTCGGCCAGCGGCCCGGTCTCCGCCGCCAGCCGCACCCGCTTGCCCGCCGCCTTGCCGCGGGCCAGCCAGTCCAGGCTGACCGCCAGGATGGAGTTCGGGCCGGTCCCGGTGTCGCGGTAGCTCATCACCGTCACCGCGTTGACGCGGCGCAGCACCTCGTCGGCCAGGTTCTTGCGGCCGAGCTTGTACTGCCCGAACCAGAACGGCACGTCGGCCTCCAGCGACAACGTGCTCGCGGCCCGCATCCGGTCCAGCAGCTTGAGGTACGCCGCCTCGGTCCCCGGCAGGTCGGTGGTCCAGCCGTCGACCAGGTACGGCTCGACGTCGAGGTGGATGCCGTCGAAGAGGCCGGTCGACACGACGGTCCGCTGCCAGGCCAGGGCCGCGGCGTGGTCGGTGACCCAGTCCGGGTCACCGCCGAGCGCCCGCAGCTTGATCCGGCGGGCGACGGCCATTTCCTTGAGCTCCTGCAGTCGCGCCAGGCCGCCGTCGGTGAGCACCGACGGTGCGATGTGGACGAAGACCTCGGAGATGTTGTGCTCGCCGGCCCAGCTGATCACGTCAGCGGCCGGATCGTCGCCCCACAGCCACATGGCGCGGGTGTTCACCGGCACCGCGATCAGGCCCGCACTGCCCGCCGACGAAGCCCCCGGCAACGCCGTGGCGGCGGCCATGAGAATGGCAGACACCAGCCCTGCCTGCCATCGCCCTCTCATGACCGCCCCCTTTACCGTGGTGATTCCGCTTCCGCGAGGAAACAGAATCGGCGGGGCCTGCGGTCAGGTGAGAAGTCGTAGCGAGGAAATCGCCGTGTCCACCGCATCGACCCGGTCGAAGTCGCCGATCCGGCGGGTGACGTAGGCGATCGAGTGCCCGGCGGCCGGGTCCGCCCAGGCCGCGTTGCCACCCAGCCCGCCCATGCCCCAGGTGCCGTCGGATTCGATCTGCACGCCCAGGCCCCAGGTCGTGGACTGCTCGATGAACAGATCCGGACCGGAGAAGTGCGCCGAGACGAGGTCGGTGACGAGGTCCGCACTGAGCAGGCGATGCCCGTCCAACACGCCGCCGGCCAGCAGCCCCGCATAGAAACGGGCCAGCGAGTCGGCCGTCGCGTGCAGGTTCACCGCCGGAATGACGGCCCGGCGCCACAGGTCGCTGTTGAGGACGGCCAGGTCCCGCGAGCCGGGCGGATTGGCGACGGCTCGCGCGCGCACCGAGCCCGGCTCACCGGCCAGCTGGCTCTGCCGGTCCGGCCGGTCGAACTCCAGCTCGGCGCACCGGTCCGTCTCCGCGGTGCCGAAGCCGAAGTCGAGCTGCCACGGCCGGGCGATCTCCTCGGCGACGAAGCGCGCGGGCGGCCGGCCGTCGACGCGGCGGACGAGTTCGCCCAGCAGATGGCCGTAGGTCAGGGCGTGCTCGGCAGCCACTGTGCCCGGCGGCCACTCGGGGTGCGCGCCGGCCAGGTCGGCGCAGAGCAGATCCCAGTCGCTCCACGCGGACGCTTCCCGCGGCACGGGGAAGAAAGGGAGGCCGGCCGTGTGCGTCAGCAGCTGCCGTACCGAAGCATCGGTCGTGAACCGCGGCCAGTGCCGCGCGATCGGATCGTCCAGGCCGATCAGGCCGCGATCGATGAGCAGCAGGACCGCCAGCGCGATCACCGGCTTGCCCACCGAATAGACATTGACCAGGGTGTTCGCCGTCCACGGCCGGGTCCGCGCGGTGTCGGCCCAGCCCTCGCGCAGATCGACCACCAGGTCGCCGTGACGTCGCACCGCGAGAGCCGATCCGCCGCGCGGCCCGGCCGCGAAAGCGTCCCGGACCGGTTCGTATCCGGGCGCCACGAAGCCGTCGATATTACGGTCCGCTGACATGGGCGCACAGTACCCGGCGGTGGTGGAAAGCTGGTCCCATGGGCGAAGCGCAGCAAGCAGATGTGGTGGTCGTCGGTCTGGGCGTCGGCGGCGAGGAGGTCGCGGGACGGCTCGCGCAGGCCGGTCTGACGGTCATCGGCGTCGAGCACACCCTGGTCGGTGGCGAATGCCCCTATTGGGGCTGCATCCCGACCAAGATGATGATCCGCGCCGGCAACGCCCTCGCTGAGGCCCGCCGCATCCCCGGCCTGGCGGGCACGTCGCAGGTCACGCCCGATTGGGCGCCGGTCGCCCGGCGGATCCGTGAGCAGGCCACCGACACCTGGGACGACAAGGTCGCCGTCGACCGCTTCACCGGCAAGGGCGGCCACTTCGTGCGCGGCCGGGCCACCATCACCGGGCCGGGCCGGGTGCGGGTCGACGAGCAGGAATGGGTGGCGAGCCGCGGCATCGTCGTCGCCACCGGGACGACGGCGGTGATCCCGCCGATCGAAGGACTCGCCGGCACGCCGTACTGGACGAACCGCGAGGCCGTCGAGGCCGAGACCCTGCCGGACACGCTCCTGGTTCTCGGCGGCGGCGCCATCGGCCTCGAGCTCTCCCAGGTCATGGCCCGCTTCGGCGTGCAGGTCACGGTCATCGAGGGCAGCGACCGGCTGCTCGCGATGGAGGAGCCCGAGTCGTCGGAGACCGCGGCCGCGGCCTTGGCGGCCGACGGCATCAAAACCCTGACCGGGGTACGCGCAAAGCACGTCACCCACTCCAGCGCCGGCTTCTCGGTCCAGCTGTCCGACGGCTCCACGGTCACGGGCGAACGGCTGCTCGTCGCCACCGGACGCGCCGCCCGCCTCGGTGGCCTGGGCCTGGAAAACGTCGGTCTCGACCCGTCGGCCCGCTTCCTGACCACCGACGACCGGATGCGCGCCGCTGAGGGGGTCTGGGCTGTCGGCGACGTGACGGGAAACGGCGCCTTCACCCACATGGCGATGTACGAGGCCGATGTCGCCGTCCGCGACATCCTCGGTCAGGGCGGCCCGGGAGCGGACTACCACGCCAAGCCCCGCGTGACCTTCACCGATCCCGAGATCGGCGCTGTCGGCCTGACCGAGCAGCAGGCCCGCGACGCCGGCATCGACGTCCAGGTGGGCTACTCGAGCCTGCCGTCGTCCTCCCGCGGGTTCGTGCACGGACCGGGCAACGAGGGGTTCACCAAGGTCATCGTCGACCGGTCCCGCGGCGTGCTGATCGGCGCTACCTCAGCCGGCCCGTCCGGCGGCGAGGTTCTCGGGGCCTTGACCGTGGCGGTCAAGGCCGAGGTGCCGGTGGCCACGCTGCAGGCCACGATCTGGGCCTACCCGACATTCCATCGGGCGATCGGTGACGCCCTGCATTCCCTCTAGAGCGGGACGGTCGCCGTGATCGTGGTGCCTGCCACGGACGTGACGATGGACAGCTCGGAGAGTTGCCGGGCGATCCACAGTCCGCGTCCGCCGGGCAACGAAGGCGGCGGCAGGGTGTGGCCGGCGTGGGCTGGATCATCCAGGCCCGCGCCGGCGTCACTGACCTCGCAGTGCAGCAGACCGTCGGCCAGCCACAGCCGCAGCCGGCCGGTGCCGCCGCCGTGCCGGACGGAGTTGCTGGCCAGCTCATGCGCGATCAGCACCATCATGTCGACGGTCCGGGCATCCGCCACCGTGGAGACGTGCGCGGCGACCGCGGCTCGGACGCCGTACAGGCTGGCGTCGTCGAAGCCTTGCTCGAGCAGCACCCCGTCAGTTGCCTGCGGCGGGGCGGGGGTGGTGCCGATCGGCTCAGCGTTCGCCATTGCGCACCAGCATCCGCAGCGCGGGCACCTCAGCGGCACCCGCCACCGTCAACGTCCGTTCGATCGGCTCCGCACACACCACGATCATCCGGCGCGGTTCCGGCAGGTTCGCCGCCGTCCGCAGGATCACGGCGGCCGCGCCGGCGTCGATGAAGCGCAGGTGATTGAGGTTGAGGTGCACGTCGTGATCCAGGCGGACCGCTTCGGCGAGCGCGTCGCTCAGCACGTCGGCCCGCGCATAGTCCAGCTCGCCCGCCACCCGTACGCCCGGCGGCACGTGCTGCCGGCAGATCCGCAGCACCGGGTCCTCGTGATAGACGGTCGCCGCCACCGTCCGGGGATGCACCCGGGCGGCATAGGCGAGGGTGACCGGGTCGAAGCTGTCCCGGTTGTATTCGCAGATGGCGGTCAGCCGCCCCGCGGCGAAGAGCCGTCCCACCTCGGACTCGAAGACCAGCAGCTGCTCGGCATTCGCCTGCGGCCGGGCCGCCCAGCACATGTCCGCGGTGATCCGCAGACCCGTCCGGCCGTCCCGGTCAGCCTGGGCGAGCTCGCGCGCGAGGAGCTCGACCATGGTGGCGGCATCCGGCCCCGTGCCCCCGCCCCACAGCCGGTCACTGTCGGCCACGGTGAGCTCCGGCCCGCCCTCGAGACCGCGTTCCAGCAGCTCGGCACGGAGACCGTCGACATCGCCGGCGTCCGTGAAGCAGATGACCCGCTCGTTGCGTGACTGCCCGGCGGCCACGAAGGCGGCCAGGATGTCCAGCCGCTCCTCGGGATCGGTGAAGGTCAGGCAGGCGTGGTCGCCTGGGCTGAGCCGATCCACCGGTGTCGTGGCGACCATGCGTCCTCCTCAGGAGCCCGGGGCTGGAAAGGTACCCGATGACTGAAGGGCCCAAGCAAGGTTTGGCCGCACGGCGCTGGGTAACCCCATCGGCATGGTGCGGCAGACGATCTCCCGGCTGGAGCAGGCCTCGGCGCTGGACGCCGTCAGCGATCGCCTCCAGGGCGTCGTGCAAAGTGCGATCAAGCCCCGGCGTCTGCGGGACCTGCTGCACGGCACGTGGCTCGGCCATCCCCTGCACCCCGTCCTCGTCCAGCTCCCGGTCGGCGCCTTCATGAGCGCCGCTGTGCTGGACGCATTGCCGGGTCAGGACAAAGCTGCGACCACGTTGATCGCCGTCGGCACGGCCGGCGCCGCTCCCGCGATCACCGCCGGCCTCGTCGACTGGTCCTCCCTCTCCCGTGACCAGCGCCGGGTGGGTCTGATCCATGCCGCGGCCAACACGGTGGCCCTCGGCCTCTATGCCGGGTCACTCGCGGCGCGCTTCTCCGGCCGGCGAGGACTGGGCAAAATCCTGGGGTACGCCGGACTGAGCATCGCCGGCGCCGGGGCCTACCTGGGTGGGCACCTCTCGTACGAGCAGGGCGCTCAGATGAACCACGGTTCTTCCGAGGTCCTGCGCCTGCCCGAGGACTGGGCCGAGGTCGGCGAAGTGGCGGAGCTGCCGGAGGGCAAGCCGACGGTCCGGACGATCGGCGACGTCCGGGTGCTGCTCTACCGCCTCGGCAACGAGGTCACGGCGATGGTGGAGCGCTGCGGTCACCAGGGCGGCCCGCTCGGCGAAGGTGATGTCGAGGGATCAGGCGACAACGCCTGTGTGGTCTGCCCGTGGCACGGAAGCACGTTCCGCCTCAAGGACGGCTTGGTCGTGCACGGGCCGGCGGGCGGGGATCAGCCCACGCTGCGTACTCGCGTCCGTGACGGAGTGCTGAGCGTGGCCACGCCCTGAGCGCGTTCCCGCAGGTCAACGCGTTGTGGCGTGGGACACGGGGGGCCGATTTGGAGCCCGGGAAACGAGCAGGTAATGTTTTGCGAGCCGGCAGGGAAACGGGCGAGGCAAGCAGAACGAACTGACCAAGCGTCAGGGAGATCAGCTACCGGCCGTCCTGCCAAATCCTTCGAACTTCGGGATCGTAGCAACGCTGCCCTGCGCAGTGGAGCCCCGAGCCCGGGACGAAGGGTGCGCTAGGTACGAACGGCACGAACCGGGAGATACCGGTTGACAGGGCCAGGACGACCTAGTAAAGTTGAACGAGTGCCCCGGGAGCGGGTCGCCTGGTTGGGCGGCAGTTTTTTCGGTGTGTGGTTGTTCTTTGAGAACTCAACAGGGTGCTAGATAAGCCAGTGCCATGAGTAATGCCTCGGCCCTTTGGGGTTGGGGGTTCTTCTGGCAGCAAGTTTTTGATTGTTGCTGGGATGATTTTCCACAGATTTTGTTGGAGAGTTTGATCCTGGCTCAGGACGAACGCT